>CAJWBT010000514.1 GCA_913020235.1 uncultured Chloroflexota bacterium | reverse complement strand
CCATTGCCGCGCCGGCGGGAAAAGAAGCCCCTTTCCTATTCGATGCCGCCACCTCGGCCATCGCGGGGAACAAGCTGGGGCTGGCCGCCAGGGTCGGCGCGAACCTCTTGCCCGGCTGGGTCGCGGAGCTGGATGGCACTCCCATCACGGAGGAGATTCCCGTTAGAGAGCGCAACCAGTACTATCAGCTTCCCCTGGGCGGGACCAGAGAGCAGAGTTCTCACAAAGGCTACGGGTTTGCCATGATGTCGGAGATAATGGCGACCATGCTCTCGGGAGTGCTTCCCCCCATGGTCGCGGGCCGAGGCATGGGCGGAGTCGGTTCACGCCACTATTTTTCCGCCTACAGCATCGAGGCGTTCACCGACCTCGACACATTCAAAGACAACATGGACCAGATGCTGCAGACCCTCAAGGAGACCAAGCCGGCCCCCGGGCACGACCGGGTCCTGTACGCGGGGCTCTCGGAGTACGAGGAGGAGCAGGACCGGAGGGCCAACGGGATCCCTCTGCACAAAGAGGTCATCCAGTGGTTCGAGGACATCACCGGTGAGCTGTCCATCCCCCGTCTGAAGACGATGTGACGCCGGGTCCCCAGTGAGGCCCCCGGACCGCTGCCGCCAAGGGCACCAGACGGCGCTCAATCGGTGCAGCTGGGGCGAGAACGTATGGCATAGCCACGAGACGGGAGATGGGAAGTGGTCTAGGGCCAAGAAGCACGCTTGATCCGGCCCGGATACCAGGCACGCGGAGCCCCCGGTCTAGCACCAGGGGCTTCTTCTTTACGCCTTCTTACCCCTTGATGCCGGACCGCCTACAGGTGGAAAGGCTAGCGGGGAAGTGGCAGGGCGAGCGCCAAGGTCGTTCAATCCGAGCTTGTGGATTAATGTGGCTCCTCCCCGCAAGGCCCACCCAACGGTGAACGACACCGCAACCGGTGGGAACAGGACCAGAAGGAACACCAAGAAGATTCCCAGAGCGGTCTTTGTGGGCTTCATGTACTCACCTCTTCAACCTGTTGGCGTGTCTCGTCTGCTTACGTATGTTCCCGGGCATAGACCCCGCCGACGACGAACAAGGTAGCGATTGCGCTTCCCAACAAAACGGCCTTCCACAATGGCTCAGCGGTGGCATTCCGGTCAAAGGACAAGTCTTGAATGAACACGGGAGTGTCGTTGGCGTTGGCCAATGCGGACGCCGCTGGCCTGATGGACGCAACTGCCACCGGGCCAGGTGGCATGACCACTCGATCCTATGCCGACTGTGACAGCTGGGGGTAAGCCCTCGCCCGCGCATTCTTGGTCTTCAAGGACCGTATTGGCCGTCACGACGCAGTCCGCTGGATGGACCTGGCTGGAGTAATAGCCAAGGCCAATGATGGCACCCACGGTAAAGCCCAGCACTGGCAGCCACCACCGACGCCGCGAAAGTCGTACATTGATTGTACGCCTGCGGCGCTGTTGTTGGACTTTTTGATCCTTGAGTCTTCCATACAAAACTACGTTACGCCGTAACACCTCCCACGTGGAGGGTGTCTGCACATGACCCCATCAGGGCAAGCACCAGGGTTTTCTAACAATTGCTTGGTGAGGTGATCTGCGGCCCGCTCTGAGAGGCAAATCCAACTGGCGTAGCTCGCGCGTCACATTGACCCAAGTCACCTTCTTGCGCCTTTGCTGGCGCGTCCCCAATCTCACGCGCCAAGGCTTCAAGATCAGGGAAAGGCGGCGTCTCGGCGATCCCGCCCACCGTAAGTTCCACACTCAAATCTTTGGCCGCTCGGTCGCTGATCGTAATTGAGCGAGCCGGCACGCATAAACCCAAAACCAAAGGCCCCCGGACCATCCGGGGGCCTAATTTCGTGCCTGGTTTTGGTACGCCTGGCGGGATTCGAACCCACAACCCCTGGGTCCGAAGCCCAGTACTCTATCCGTTGAGCTACAGGCGCAGGTCTGTTTCGCTTGGTAGCCTTGGGGCGAGCGACGGGATTCGAACCCGTGATCTCCTGTGCCACAGACAGGCGCCTTAGACC
>CAJWBT010000513.1 GCA_913020235.1 uncultured Chloroflexota bacterium | reverse complement strand
TCAAGGACCTTCTGGACAAATTAGAGGCCGTGGAAGGAGAGCGGCAGGCGGGCGCCCCCGCCGAGCCGGGTGCACCGGTACCGGATTGGGCCAGAGTGGGAGATGGCAAAGAAGACCCACCCTTTGACGGTGAGCCGGTGCCTTATGAGCACGGTGCGGGCACCGAGAGCCATACCATCGAGCCCAAGCCCTACCTGGAGCTGATGGAGAAAGTCCAACCCCTGGTCAGCAGGTTGGTGGAGGAGCTGTCCATCGAGAGCGCCCTCCCACCCCCGGAACCGGCGGAGCGGGGCGGCCGCCTGTCCCTGCGCCAGTACCTTCAGGACGCGGACCGTCCCTTTATCTCAGCCCCGGACGAGGCCCCTGCGCCGCCAGCCCTGGCCTTCCGGGTGGTGATCGACCACTCCACCTCAATGACCTACGATGGCCGGATGGAGTACGCCGCCCAAGCGTCCATGCTGTTGCACCTGGCGGCGGTTGAGTTGGCCATCCCCCACCAGATAGTTGTCACCCCCGACGACATCCGGTTGGCGGACCTTGATAGCGGCGAGCTGGGCCTGGCCCTGATCGCCGGAATGGTCCCGGCCCAGACCGGCTGGGAAGACACGGGATTGGCTGTCTCCCGCCACGCCGGGGAATTAATTGCCCTGGATGCGGACATCAAACTCCTTCTGGTGGTCCACGACGGCATGGGCAACGACCACGAGCTCCTGGCCAAAGAATGCCTCAGGCTCCGGGACAAAGTGCTCATCCTCGGCATTGGCCTGGGCATGAGAGAGATGGAGGCCGGGTTGCTCAAGGAGCAGTTCGGCCCGGACCGCTACATCCACTGCGCCTTGCCCGAGGAGCTTCCCGCCAAAGTGGGAGCCATCCTCCGGTCGGTACGCGGGGTGTAGGAAAAGCCGCCGGCCAGGCGCGTAAGGTATCCGGATGGGCGAAGCATGCCAAAGGTCCGCCGGAGAAGAGAACGCGGAGGCTGGCGACTAAACTAAGGGCCCTCATCTTCAAACAAGGTGAGGGCCCATTTTCAAACTATAAGTCCAAGATTTTTCCTAATGCTAGACATCAACTTCTTCGCCACCACCGACTTCCGGGCTCAGCACAAGAAGTTCGGGATCAAGCGTGAGGACCGCCGGCTTCACACGTACGTCATCGGCCGCACCGGGATGGGCAAGACCACCCTGCTTTTGAACATGATACTGAACGACGTGCACGCAGGGGAAGGGGTCTGCTTCATCGACCCCCACGGCGACGCCGTGGAGACTTTGCTTGACTACATCCCCTCGTCCCGGGTCGACGACGTGATCTACTTCAACCCGGCGGACGTGGATTACCCCATAGCCCTGAACGTGCTCCTGGGAGTTGCACCGGAGAGCCAGCACCTCCTGGTTTCCAGCCTGATCTCTATTTTCCGCAAGCTATACCCGGACCACTGGCAGCACCGGCAGGAGCACATCTTGAGGAACATTCTCCTGACCTTATTGGAGCGCCCGGAAGCGAGCACCCTGTTGGATGCCCACCGGCTCCTGGCGGACTGGAGGTACCGCAAGAGGGTGGCTGAGGAGGTGAGAGACCCCGTCGTCAAGTCCTTCTGGACCAACGAATTCCCCAAGTACGTCTACCAGTACAAGGGTGAGGCCTTGGCCCCGATCCAGAACAAGCTGGGGGCCTTCCTGACCACTCCTTTGGTCCGGAACATCGTGGGTCAGCAAGAGAACAAGCTGGATTTCAGGGAAGTCATGGACCGGGGGAGAATCCTCCTGGTGAACCTGGCCAAGGGCAGGATCGGGGAGGATAACTCCGCTTTCTTTGGGTCTCTGATAATTGCCAAGCTACAGCTGGCAGCTATGGGCCGGATCGACTTTCGCGAGGAAGACAGAAGAGACTTCTATCTCTACGTCGACGAGTTCCAGAACTTCGTATCTGGTGAGCACTTCGACGGCATACTTTCAGAGGCCCGCAAGTACCGCCTCTGCCTGACCCTGGCGCACCAGTACTTGGGGCAGTTGGACGAGCGGCTTCGGCAGGCCGTTTTCGG
>CAJWBT010000512.1 GCA_913020235.1 uncultured Chloroflexota bacterium | reverse complement strand
ACGGCCTGCTGGTCAAGGCCGGCTCCGGGGCGTTGACCCACGGGGTGCCCACCAGTGCCGGGGTCCCCTCCTCCTACGCCACCGAGACGCTGCTGGCCGACTACAACGACCTGGCCTCGGTGGAACGGTTGTTCTCCGCCTATCCGGCGGATATCGCCGGGATCATCGTGGAGCCGGTGGCGGGCAACATGGGGGTGGTACCGCCTTCAAACGGATTCCTGAACGGGTTGCGGGAGTTGACAGCCCGGCACGGGGCGTTGCTCATCTTCGACGAAGTGATTACCGGGTTCCGCATATCCTACGGCGGCGCCCAGGTTCTCTACGGCATCACGCCCGACATCACCTGCCTGGGCAAGATCATCGGCGGAGGCCTGCCGGTGGGCGCTTACGGCGGGCGGCAGGACATCATGGAGGTGGTCGCCCCCCTGGGCCCCATGTACCAGGCGGGCACGCTATCGGGCAATCCCCTGGCCGTGGCTGCGGGAACGGCGGCGCTGAAAGAGCTGCAGCGCCCCGGCATCTACGAACGGCTGGAATCTCTGGCCGGCAGGCTCGCAGAGGGGTTATCCGGGGTGTTCAGCGGCTTGGAGGTCCCATCCACTATCAACCGGGTCGGCTCCATGCTCACCGGCTTCTTCAACCCGGGGCCGGTGCAGACGCTGGCCCAGGTGGAGCAGTCGGACGCGGCACGGCACGGCCGGTTCTTTCACGCCCTGCTGGAAAGGGGCGTCTATACCGCTCCCTCCCAGTTCGAGGCCGGGTTTGTCTCGCTGGCCCACACCGAGGATGAGATAGACCAGACCATCGCCGTTGCCGAGGCGGCCCTGAAGGCTTCGGCCTGACCGGACAGGCTCCGGACCCGTAGAAACACGTCGGCTCCCGAGCTTGGGCTGGGGAGCCGGTGCTCTGTTCCCGGTGCTTTATTCGATGAAGCCTGGTTGTAGGGGCGATCGGCCGATCGCCCCTACGTGATAGGTGCCGTTACGACCCGTACCGCACGGCGGCGTTGGGGTCGCTGTAGGTGACGTTCTTGGTGGCCCAGAAGATCTCGCTGATCCGGTCGACGGCGGCCACCAGCTCTTGGGCCGCTTCAAGGTCCACGTTCTGCTTGTTGCGCCCGGCCAGCTTCTCCGCGTTCCAGAAGGTGGTGTGCAGGTCCGGGTGCGCCTCCACATGCTCCGGCCGGAAGTAGTCGGCCCAGAGGACCCGCAGCTCATGTTTGCAGAGTTCAGCGTGTTCCTCCTTGACGGCCACGTACCGCGACACCGTGTTCACGTAGCCCTGGACGGCGCCGGCATCCATGCCGGGGTCGGGCACCGCTAGGGCCTGGATCCGTTGAACCATCTTCTGCACCGTCTGCGCGGCGATCTTCGCGGCTATGGGATCGTAAATCCCGCAAGGAATGTCACAGTGTGCCTCGGCGATTTCCGCCTTCAATAAACCGAAAGGGTTAAACACAGTCGCTCCTCCACGTCTGTTATTTTATTGGGGCCCTTCCAGCGTATCGAAAATCGGAGTGTCGCGCAAGCCCTGGCACAATCCGTTCACAGCGCCCGTACCCAACGTGACCCAGGTTGTATCCCAGGTTGTATCCCAGGTTGTATCCGATGTGGGCCCCCGCTTATAATGGGCCAAGTTCGCCAACCGGCTCAGATGAGGAGACAGCCACCGTGACCAGCACCAGCGATATGCTAAGGTTGAAACACCGCAGCAAGGAGATCACCGAGGGGCCGGATCGGGCGCCGGGCCGGGCGATGCTGCGGGCCATGGGACTGACCCAAGACGACCTGGATCAGCCCTTCATCGCCGTCGCCAACCTGGCCAGCGACGTCACGCCGTGCAACGTTCACCTGGACCGGTTCGCCCAGGCCGCCAAAGTGGGCATCCGGCAGTCCGGCGGCACCCCCTTCGAGTTCGGCACCATTACAGTGAGCGACGGCATCTCCATGGGCACCGAGGGCATGAAGGCATCCCTGGTCAGCCGAGAGGTCATCGCCGACTCCATCGAGGTGGTGGCCTTCGGCGAGCGGATGGACGGCC
>CAJWBT010000511.1 GCA_913020235.1 uncultured Chloroflexota bacterium | reverse complement strand
TCCAACTGGTACGTGCGGCGCAGCCGCCGCCGGTTCTGGCGCAGCGAGAACGACGCGGACAAGCTCTCGGGCTACATCACCCTCTACACCTGCCTGGTCACCCTGGCCAAGCTGATGGCGCCCCTGGCTCCCTTTGTGGCCGAGGAGATCTACCAGGGTCTGGTGTGCTCGGAGTATCTCGACGCCCCCGACAGCGTGCACCTGGCGGACTTCCCGGTGGCCGATCTGTCACTGGTCGACCAGCCTTTGATGGAGGCCACCCGTCTGGCCATGCGAATAGCCAGCATGGGCCGGGGCGCCCGGTCGAGGGCCGGGATCAAGGTGCGCCAGCCTTTGGCCATGGTCAGGGTCAAGCCCCGGACATCTCAAGAGCGCCAATACTTTGGCCTTATCTGGCCGCAGGTTCTGGAGGAGCTAAACACCAAAGACAGGTACGAAGAACAGGACGGCTCAGCTTTGTACCAGCAAGCCCGGCAGGCGGCAGGGGACCAGACCGAGGCCATCGTCCAGGTGGACCACTATTGGGTGGCGCTGGACGGTGAATACATGGTCGCCGTCGACGTCACCATCACACCTGAGCTGAAGGAAGAGGGAATCGCCAGGGAGCTGACGCACCATATCCAAAACTACCGGCGGGCCGAGGAGTTCGAAATTACCGACCGGGTGGTGATTTACTACCAGGCGCCCGCATTTATCAGCCACGTGCTAGAGGCGGCAACCACCGGTGATTACATCCGGCGAGAAACGCTAAGCGAAGACCTGCGTGATGAGCTTCCCCCAGACGGGGTCAGGCCGCAAACCGTAAAGGTGGAGGGGATGGAGGTGACGCTCGGGGTCCGGCGCGTCTGAAGCGGCGATGCCCGAGCTACCCGAGGTCGAAAACGCACGCTGCTATCTCGTTGAGGCAGGGCTGCCCGGGCGTACGTTCACCGGCGCCAGTATTGGCTGGGCCAAGACCGTCCGGACGCCTTCCCTGGAAGAGTTTGTCCTGGGGCTCACGGGCGGCACGGTGCAGGCGGTCAACCGGCGGGGCAAGTACCTCCTGCTCCCATTGCGCAGGGGCAGAGCGCGAACCGCCCACACCCTGATCATCCACCTCGGCATGACCGGCAACTTGCGCCTCCAGCCAAAGTCCCATCCCGAACCCCGAATGCTCCGCCACACCTTCTCCCTGGACGATGGCCGCGAGCTGCGGTTCGTGGACGGGCGCAAGTTCGGCAAGCTGTGGCTGGCATCTGATCCCGACGAGGTGTTGCCGGCCCTTGGCCCAGACCCTCTGGGCAATGAATTCACGGCGGACACCCTGGCCCGGAGCCTTGGGGGCCGAAACGCTCCGGTCAAGGCCCTATTGCTGGAGCAGTCCATCGTGGCGGGAATGGGCAACCTGTACGCCGACGAATCCCTGTTCCTGGCGGGTATTCACCCGCTGACGCCGGCCTCGAAGCTGTCTGCTGCGGATATCGCCGGGCTGCGGGACGGCATCGTGGCCGCGCTCAGCGCCGCCGTGGCCCTCTACGAACGGAGCCGGGCCGACGGCTATCCCGAATCGCCCACGGAGCTGAACGCCTGGACCATTCCCCGCAGGGCCGGCGGCCCCTGCCCCCGCTGCGGGTGCCCTGTCGACGCCATCCGCGTCCGAGGCCGGGGCACCTGCTTCTGCCCAGGGTGCCAGGGGTAGGCTGCGTGCCGAATCAAGGACGGGTGACTATCGGCTGGCACAGCCTTCCAGGCGCGAGGCAACGATCGTGACCATAGAGGCGGGGGAAAGCGCCAATGTTACAATCTGCCAATGTACATATTCGTGGATGCGTCCGGCGATCCTGGTCTCAAAATATTAAGTGGCTCAAGCCGTTACTTCACCATCGCTTTGGTTGTCATACAGGACCAGGATGTACCAGACTGCAACAGTCGAATAGACCAGCTCCGGAGTACCCTAATGGTGCATCCTAGCTACGAGTTCCATTTTTCCACGAACTCTAGGAGGGTCAGACAAACATTTCTCGCTGCAGTGGCTTCCTCCAAGTTCTTCTACCATGTTTATG
>CAJWBT010000510.1 GCA_913020235.1 uncultured Chloroflexota bacterium | reverse complement strand
CATCGCGGAGGTAGAGGAGTAGGCGGATGTACGCGGAGAGGCTTCTTCCCCATGACCTGGAGGCGGAGGAGTCCGTCGTCGGATCGCTGTTGATCGATGGAGAGTCCTTTCTTCGCGTCGCTCATACGATCAAGCCGGAGGACTTCTACCGGGAGAAGAACCAGATATGCTTCGCCGCCTGCGTCGCCCTTTTCCAGCGCGATGAGGCCATCGACCAGGTAACGCTGGCCCGAGAGCTGGGCAGGACCAACCAACTGGACACGGTGGGGGGAATGGCCTACCTCAGCCACCTGGTGTCCATCACCCCTACGTCCGCCCACTCGGAATACTACGCCCAGGCGGTATCTCGCACCTCCACGATGCGCCGGCTCATTGACGCCGCCTCCAAGATCTCGGCCATTGGCTACCAGGACACCGAAGACGTCGACTCCACCCTTCGCCAGGCCGAAGACGTCCTGTTTCAAGTCCGCTCCGGCCAGGTGGAGCGGGGATTCGTACCTCTGAGGCAGATCTACGACCAGTTCCTGGAAGAACGGGCGGCCATTACCGAGCCCTTGGGCCCGGGTGGCGGCCCCATAATGGCGGGCTACAACGACCTGGATGAGCTGCTGGGAGGCCTGCAGCGCTCGGACCTGATAATCCTGGGGGCTCGACCGGGCCTGGGCAAGAGCACCCTGGCGTTGAACATCTCAATGAACGCCGCCAAGAACGGGTCCACCGTGGGCTTCTTCAGCCTGGAGATGAGCCGGGAACAGCTGGCCCTGCGAATTCTCTCCACCGAGGCCGAGGTCGACTCCCATCGCCTCCGCCTCGGCCTGTACACCGACCCGGAAGAGCAGCGGATAATCGATTCGATCGGTCGCCTTTCCGAGCTGCCGGTCTACATCGACGACACGCCGTTGCAAGGCATGGTCGAGATGCGCAGCAAGGCGCGGCGGCTCTACCTGGAGCACGGCTTGGACCTGCTGGTGGTGGACTACCTTCAGCTAATCCAGGGGCGGGGCCACGGCGGCGAGAATCGGGTTCAGGAGATCAGTGAGATCTCCCGCTCCCTAAAGGGCATGGCCCGGGACCTGCGGGTGGCCCTCCTGACCTGCTCCCAGCTCAGCCGGGGCATAGAAAACCGTCCCGGCCACCGGCCCATGCTTTCCGACCTGCGGGACAGCGGGAGCATCGAGCAGGACTCCGACGTTGTTCTCTTCATCCACCGTGAAGACATCTACTTCACCGAAGAGGAATGGGAGCAGCATAGCCCGGGGCAACCCTATCCCAAGAACATCGCTGAGATCATCGTGGGCAAGCACCGCAACGGCCCTACCGGCAGCATCAAGCTGTACTTCCACGACAACTGGGTCAGGTTCGACCCGAACCCCAAGGACGACGACTACTGATCATGGGGATCTCCGGGTTTCCGTCGGGCACGCTTTACACGCCGGTGCCCAATCCTGTCTTCGGTCCGCTGCTGGAGCAGGTGCAGGACCTGGCCGAGTTGAAGGTCACCCTGCGCGGCCTGTGGATGATGCACCGGGCGCGGGGCCGGCCCCAAGGCGTGCCCCTGCCGGAGTTTCTTGGGGACCGGACCCTGCTTCGAGGGCTCCAGGGGCCGGGAAAGGACCCGCGGGAAGAGATACTTCGGGGCCTTCGGCTGGCGGTGGTGCGGGGCACATTTCTGCTGCACCGGCCCGACGAAGACACCACCGACGGCCAGGTTTATCTTCTCAACACACCGGCCGGCCAAAGCGCCCTGGTCCGGCTGCGGCGTGATGGCGGCGTGCCAGCCGGGGACGGCCTGTCTCTTTTCGAAGACTCAACCGAGGAGCCGGCCGGCGAAAAGCCGAATATTTTCGGCCTGTACGAGGACAACGTGGGAACCCTGTCTCCACTTCTAGCGGAGCAGCTCAAAGAGGCGGAGGAGGTCTATCCCTGGCCCTGGATAAACGAAGCGTTCGCAATCGCCGTCACCGAGAACAAGAGGAGTTGGCGCTACATTGCCGGCATTCTGCGGCGGTGGGCGGCCGAAGGAAAAGGCAATGGAAAGCCTGGGCGACATTCTCAAAAGGATGACCGTCAGAAATACG
>CAJWBT010000509.1 GCA_913020235.1 uncultured Chloroflexota bacterium | reverse complement strand
TGCCGGTCCGGATCACGCTGAAGGACGGGCGGGTTTTCGAGCACACCACGGCCTCGAACATGATTTTGGGCGCCCAGCAGAACCCCTGGGGCTTCGAGAACATCAAGGGCAAGTTCCGGGCCAACGCCGGGCTGGTCCTCCCCGAGGATGGGGTGGATGCGGCCGTCGTCGCCTGGTCCGACATTCCCCGGATGACTGATATCGCCGGGGCCGTCAGGAAGACGTTGGTGAAATAAGGGTGCTAGGCTGGAGCGCCGCGAACCGCAAAGGCGCTGAGGACGCGGAGATATAGAGACGGTATCGAATCTCCGCGTCTCTGCGGTGAAAAAGAGGGGCCTAGGGCTCCAGGCGGATGGGGTCGCCCACATTGATGGGACCGCCGTCAATGACCATGGCCAGCATCCCCCGGCGGCCGTCCAGCAACTCCCGCAGGCCCGGTCGGATCGCGTCCATCTTGCCGCAGGGCTCACACAGCCCCACGATCTCCATGGTCACCCGGTCGTCGATGAAGAGCACCTGCCCCGGTCGAGCCAGGGACAGGTCAAGCCCGGTGGTGGTGATGTTCTCTTTGAGCTGTCCCGGCTTCATTTCCAAAACGTCCAGGGTCTCCTGGTCGATCACCAGCACCTGACGGGGGTTGTCCGCCCGGCAACTGCGGTCTCCCTCTAGCCCGTGGCCGGAGATTGCCGTGGCTTCCTGTACCGGGACTGAAGGCGTCTCCTTGACCCGGGCCAGGTGAAGGTTCACGATTTTTCCCTGCTGCATCCCGGTGTGCCTCCCATGCAGGTTGTCGGTTTCACCGGACTTGTGCTAGTCTGGGGCCCACACCCTCAGCCGCAAGCTCGTGTGGGGCGGATGGCCGCCGGCCCCGGTAACGGGCCTCGAAGAAAGTGTCTAAATTATAGTGGCTGAGCGGCGCAACTGTCACCACCAGCGGCACCAACTATTGGCTGAAGGCTCATCAACTCACGATACGGGGGCGGTAATGGACTATCAATACCTCAAGACAGAGACCAAGGACCATGTATTCACTCTGACGATGCACGATCCTCCTACCCGCAACGCCATGGGGCCGGACATGGCCGATGAAATCATGGACGTTCTGGACCGGTTCGAGGATGACCCGGAACAGCGGGTGCTCCTGATGACCGGCACCGAGCCTTCCTTCTGCTCGGGCGCCAACGTCCGGGGGATGAGCCAGCGCCTTCAGCAGGACGATGGGAAGTCCCCTGGAGACGCGGCGCCGGCGCCCCTGCCTTGGGGGAAGATGGAGGCCCGGTACGCCCACCGGGAGAACCAGGTCCAATACGGCGGCCGGGCCAGCGTGGTGCCCCTGCGGATTCACAAGCTCCAGAAACCGTCCATCGCTGCGGTCAATGGGCATGCCATGGGCGTGGGCATGGGGATCGCCCTGGCCTGCGACATTCGCATCGCTGCGGAGAAGGCGGTATTCTCTGAGGCCTTCGTGCGCATGGGCCTGCTTCCCGGGGACGGAAGCTGCTGGCAGTTGCCCCGGCTGATCGGCCTGAGCAACACCCTGCTGCTCCAATATACCGGAGACCGGGTGGACGGCAACGAGGCGTACCGCATGGGCCTGGTGAGCAAGGTGGTGCCCGACGGCACGGCGCTGGAAGCCGGCATGGAGCTGGCGACCCGGCTGGCCCAGGGGCCGACGGTGTCATTGGCTCTGATCAAGTACCTGGTAATCCGCGGCCTGGAGACCGACTTCGAAGAAAGCCTCAAGATGGCCCACCTGGGCCTGGACCAGACGCGCCAAACGGAGGACCACAAGGAAGCGGTAAGGGCATTCTTGGAGAAACGGCAGCCTAATTTTACCGGGCGGTAGTGGCTGAATCGCAAGCAAGCCACCCCTTGACGCTGGTTCGGAACCTGCCTATAATGGGTAAATTACAAGGGAGCGGTTACTGAGCAAGGATGCTGTTTAACTGACAAGAAAATAATCGCTGGGAAGCCTGAGCGGTGGCTTGGGGTTAACCCCCAGCCGCCGTTTCTCTTGTAGCACCTTAACAAAAGAATAAGAAGTCGAAGTATCCTGCAAAAGAAATCCAAAGAAAGTTTGGAGTTCCTAGCGTGGGTCAAG
>CAJWBT010000508.1 GCA_913020235.1 uncultured Chloroflexota bacterium | reverse complement strand
TTGATCATGGTGTCCAATATCTTGAAGGGCGTGCCATTGCCGCCCATGCTCTCCAGGGAAAAGGCCTCCCCGGACACCTTGCGAAACCACCCGGCAGCGCCCTCGAAGGGGAGGTTCGGCCCCTCCATCCCCTGCCGGGCCAGCAAGGCGGCGAACACACCCGCCTTGCCCGCCTGGCCCGCGGCCACTGATTTCCACATGGAGAGATTGCCACTCCGCGTCTGCCCGAGGGCATTGTTAGGCACCACCGCCAGGGAGATGCATTGGGTAATCTGCTCCCGGGAGAGGCCCAGAAGCTTCCCAGCCCCAATGGCGACGGCCAACACCGCCCTAGTGGCAGCATCCCAACCCGAGGTCTTGGTGGCATCGCCAACCCGCAGGTAGACCTCGTAGGCCAAAATGATGGCATTGATGAACTCGCGCCCGCCGGCGTGGACCGGCTCCGCTACCGCGAGGACCGGGGTGAGGGTATCGCTGGGGTGCCCTCCACCGCTCCCCGGCCAGTGATACACGTCGTTGGATTCCATGTACCGGGCCGTGGCTGCGTTGGCGAAAGCCGCCATCTCAGGAGAGCTTTTCTCCCGAGTGCCCAAGATAGTGGCCGCCATGGGGCTGGATGACAAGCCGGCAATAGCCCGGGCGATCTGGCACGATTCGCCGGAGAAGCCCCCAACGAGGGCGCCCAGGGTATCGATTACCCTTACCTTGGCGGCGTGGATGGCTTCCGGCGACAGGTCCTCGTAGTTCAGTGCACAGGCATAAGTGGCCAACCTTTCCTGGAGCTTATCCATGTGCCTCCTCCTTTTCCTGGATTGCACACCTGTCATCTTCTCCACAAGAGGCAGGCAGTCAGGACCGATATCTGAGGTGAGCCCCGGCTTCAAAACAGTGATGGAGGAATAGTAGCGTCAACTGGGAAGATTTGTCCAGAACCGCCTCGCGTGCGATGCTCCGGGCTACCGTCGCGAACGGTGTTGTCGTGTGTCGGGGTAAAATGTCCATCTGTGGAAGGACTGCCGTGGACGACATAAGAACAGGCCCGGTCGCAGATCGTGAGTTACCGGCCTTTGAAAAGACGGCTAAACTTGACCGAGAGCTTGGATGATCGGCCAAATCCCACTCCGTCCCCCTTTATAAAAGGGGGATACAAGGGGATTTCCTCGCCAGGTTTAGCAACTTGTTCAAGGGTCAGCAGGTGCTGGCCCGGCGCCGGAGCATTGAGAAGGCGGCACATTTCCTGAAAGTGAGGGAGCGCCACTCCCGTGGCTTCTGGTGGCCAATCGAAAGGAATGCCTCCACCTGTTCCGTCGCGTCCCGCTTCCCTGCTGGCTCCTCGCCGCCGTTGCCGGGCCTGGCCGGCTCTCAGACCCGCAGCGTCAGGGGCTCGGTGCCGATTACATGACGCGCTGCCAGGTCCTGAAGCTCTCCCTCCTCCAGTCCCACCAGGCTCCCCAGCACCGGGCCGTTGTGTTCCCCCAGGCATGGCGCGGGGGCCGAAGGGCTGAGGGGGGTGGCGGAGAGGCGGATGGGCACCCTGGTGTAGGGAAGTCTGCCCACCCAGGCCCGCTCCACCTCCTCAAACAAGCCGCCTGCCGCCAGGTGCGGGTCCTTTGGCAGCAGCGCGGGCGGCAGAACGGGACCGGCCGCGATGCCCACTTCTTGAAGCAGCCGCATGACCTCGTAGCCCTCGCGCTCCTCCGTCCACCGGCTTACCAATTCGTCCAGTTCGTCCCGGTGGGCCAGCCGCGCCTCCAGGCCGGCGAACCGCTTCCGGCGGGCCAGTTCCGGAGACCCCATGACGCGACAAAGCTGCCGCCACTCGTCGTCAGTGAACACGGCAATGGTGACCCAGGAGTCCTCGCCCCGGCAGGGGTAGCACCCGTAGGGGGCCGCCCTGGGGTGGCGGTTGCCCTCCCGTACTGGCACCCGCCCGTTGAGCCCCACGTCCAGAAACGAGTCCCCCAGCATGGTGGTGATGGCCTCGAGCTGGCTGAAATCCAGGTGTTGCCCCCGGCCGGTGCGCTGCCGGTAGAGCAGGCCCACCAGCGCGGCCACCGTGCCCATGACCCCGTTGATGGGGTCCACGCCTCCCCCGCCGAGTGG
>CAJWBT010000507.1 GCA_913020235.1 uncultured Chloroflexota bacterium | reverse complement strand
CCATGGGCACCGGCCCATCGGGGATACTCCCGAAGCGTTCGATCATCAAGTCGTGGCTGAACCGCTCCAGGGGGATCAGGGCGCGCTCATGCAGCCATTGCCGGACCTCCCGCTTGCCGAAGCCGTCGTTGGCGATGGTCAAAGCATGCTCTGGCCCCAGGGCGAGCAGGGTTTCACCGCCAGTATAGGCGTTGTTGGCCCCGGTTACCGCCATCGCGCCCGCCACGATGGTGAGGATTTCAGGGGCGGAGCGCCCGGTGTGGTCGTTGATGTTGTGGGGTGGCTCGGCGGCCATCACCGTCACCGTGCTCTGGTCCGGCCGGAAGCCCCGCTCCACGTGCAGCGGCTGCCAGGGGTTTTCCTCCTCGTTCTCGGCCACGCAGTAGCCATACTTGGAGGGAGCACCCTGGGTGGACATATCCCCCACTCCCGGGTAGCCTCCCCCGATGTTGAACAGCACCAGACGCACGGCCCGGCCGATAGTCGCGTTGGCTCGCCAACCGGGGCCGTAGGCGCCCGAAGAGCAGTGAAAGCCCAGGGCTTTCCGGATGGGGCCGTTAACGATGATGAGGGGGGCACACGGGTGGGTGGTGGCCTGTGCGCCGTAAAGGTTGAAGCTAGGGTCGCTGATGGCGTCGACGGCGGCCACCACGACCGGCAGGTACTCCGGGAGGCACCCCGCCATCACGGCGTTGACCGCCAGCCTCTCTATGGTGGCCCCGCCAAAATTCGGGGGAATCTCGCCAACCACGTGGTCCGGGGACAGGCCGGTCCCCGCCATCATCGCCTCCACCCGCTCCGGGGTAGGCGGCACCACCGGCAGTCCGTCGGTCCAACCCCGGTCCAGGTAGAGACGCTGGACCGCCTCGAACTCGTCGGTAACCTCGATACGCTCCGAGTTTAGCTGGGTCACGTGACACCTCCACGGTGAGAGTCCTCGAGCATGCCATTTCCATGGCAGCTTTCAGGGATATGGTGGGCTGCACCGGATGGCCGAGCAACCAAGCTGATGAGGCCATCAAGACGAGTTCAAGGCGGCGACCCGTTCTCAACGGCCCACGAGGGCTATCCTGTCCACAAGCTCCTGGCGAAGCTTAAGCAGACATCTCCGCCGCCGCAAGCCAGACGCGCGGCAGCCCGTTTGCTCTTCGGTCGAAAAGGGGCGAAAACGAAGCGTCTTGTCCCTGGCCCGAGACCCGCTTCCTAGCGGTTCCTTCCGGCGATTTGCGTCGCCAATACCGTGCGTCGTTGGCCCTTCGACAAGCTGAGGGCGAACGGATGTTACTAATGGCTATTTCCAAGACCAGATGCTAGTGGCTGGTCAACCCGTCGACCACCTGATCTAGCAGAAGGTCGGCCTTGGTCTCCACCGCGTCGGCTTTCAGGCCGCCAAAAGGATGTATGGCAATGGCCATGGGCAGCTCCGGTATGCCCAACGAGCGTCGCTCGAGTTCCCCCAGGACCCTGAACCGGTCGGTGCAAACCGTTACGGTTGGGATGCCGCGCCGCTCCATCTCGATGGCGTCGTGGATACTCCACGACGTGCAGGAGCCTCAATCCCCCAGACCGAGGATCACCCCATCGACCGAGGCTGCCAGCTCGTCGTAAACTTGAACCTCGGCTGGGATGGAAGCGTGGGGCTTCCGGGCGTGCATGGTGCTTGAGATCTCGTATTTCTGGCGCAGCAGTTCCTCCAGCCGGTTGAAAAGGGTGTCACCGTTGGGCTTGCTGTTCCAGAGGAAGCCGATCCGGCGGCCCCCCAGGCTTTCCAGTGGTTGTGCCTTGGGGTGTTGCAAGTCCCGAGGGGGAGCAGTGGGGTCGAGGACGACAATGGTGCTCATGGCCATGGATTCAACTCCTGAAGCTCCTTCGCGGAGCCAAGTAGTATGTTTCGCAGCCTACGGCCTCAGGCATGCTCTGTCAAGTTTGCGGGGCGGCGCGAAAATCGCTGACGTTTGGGCGCTCCTCTATTTGAGAGGCGGTCCAACCGTTGGGAAGGGCATCAGCCACCGCCGCACTAGGTAGAATCGACAATTACGCGCCCCAGATCACGGCAGCGACCAGATGCAGGGCTGCCAGGAAGTAGAGGCTCCTACGGTCGTACC
>CAJWBT010000506.1 GCA_913020235.1 uncultured Chloroflexota bacterium | reverse complement strand
TCGACTCGCTGTATGCCGGGAAGACCACGTGCCGGGGCAACATCATCTGGCCCGGCATCATCGGCGCCAGCACCTACAACACCACTCCCTATGAGTACGATCCTGCCCTGTCCCGCCAGCTTCTGGAAGAAGCCGGCTACGACTCGAATAACAAGATTACCATCTCAGCCCGCGCCTCCCGGGTCGCCAAACAGATCGAGGTCAACGAGGCGTTGATAGGCTATTGGGACCAGGTAGGCATGAACGTGGACCTCCAGGTGGTGGAATCCGCCATTCGCAGTGCCCTCACCCGTTGCGGCGCGGGTAAAGCAACCGAGGAAATTCTGCAAGCCGCGGGCAAAGACCCCAAGACGGCCGATCGCTCGGCATCGGATTTCCAGGCTGCCATCGACAAGGGGCGGGCAGACTGCCCCACCGGTGAGCTGATTGGCAACCAGCCGTCCAACGAAACCCTGGACTTCGGCCGCCAGGTGAACTACTACATGAATTGCAATAGCATCCGGTCCCTGGTCTGTGACCCCAGCCCAGGCGGGATTCAGGACCAGATCGCCCCGGCGCTCGCCGCTTCCGGAGACGAGCGGCAGCGGCTGCTGGAAAAGCTGGCCGACAAGCTCCATGACGATGTGCTGCTCATTTCGCTGTTCGACCTGCCGATAGTTTACGGTGTTGACCCCAAGCTCAACTTTGAGCCTCGGTTGGACCCCAACATTCGGGTCAACGCCATGTGGTTCAGCCCGTAGCCCGGCCTCATTGAACTCCGGATAGGTGCCGAGCTAGTTTCCATCGATCTGCGAGGGGCCAGGGGAACGTCCCTGGCCCCTTCCCTTCTCCCATTGACATCCCCTCTGGGATGGGTAGAATGAGGCTCAATATCTACGGGAGGACCGGCATGGTGCACCCCGAATCTTGGACGCATCCCACTCGAAGTATGCCGGTCCAAGGGAAAGGCCACGCCGGGGCAACCCCCGGAGGTTTTCCCCGGACACCGCAGTTGGGAGCAGCAGAAAAAGCCTCATTTGCGTTGAATGGCAGCCTGGGCCAAAGTGAGGTGATGGTCTGAGCCCGGCAGCGGAATATCCAACCAGCCTGACCCGCCGTGCCAAATCGGCTGCCCCACAGGGGAAGGCACAGCCTACACCCAGGGCCCCCGAGCGCAGGGCGCTGGCCGCCGCCTACGCGCTATCCGAGCGAAGAGCCCAGCCAATCCTATAGAGGCATTGCCAATCGCGAGTGGGGGAACGCTTTGCGTAACTACATGATACGGCGGGTGGGCCACTCGTTGTTCATTGTTCTGGGACTGATGGCGCTCCTGTTCTTCGCCTTCAATGTGCTGGGCGACCCGGCGCAGTTGATGGTGGCCCCGGAAGCCCCCCAGGAAGTCATTGACGCCCTGCGCGAGCATTACGGGCTGGACCGTCCCTTGCACGTGCGCTTCGCTGATTATTACGGCAACCTGCTGACCGGTGACTTTGACAATTCCCTTCGCCACCGGCTCGACGCCCGCGACATGGTTTTGGACCGCCTGCCCAACACCGCTGCACTGGCCGTAGGTGCTTGGCTTCTGGGCTCCGTGGGAATCCCGCTGGGGATGCTGGCGGCGCGACGGCCTCGAAGTGTGATTGACCGCCTGGTAAACATTGTTTCTTTCGCAGTCATCTCCATCCCCGAATTCTGGCTGGCCCTCATGCTGATCCTGGTGGTGGCGGTCAGGATGGACCTGACACCCACTTCAGGTTTTGGAGGCCTGGGCCCCGGTGGCTGGAAGTTCATGATCTTGCCGGCCCTCGCGTTGTCCCCTCGGGTGTTGGGCCGCACTGCCCAAATTACCCGGGCGACGATGATCGAGGAGATGGGCAAGCAGTACGTTTCGACGGCCCGGGCAAAAGGGCTGGCTGAGAGCACCGTCCTCTACACCCACGTGCTCAAGAATGCCGCCATCTCCATCGTAACCCTGATGGGCGACGAGTTGGCCGCGTTCATGAACGGCGCCACGGTGGCTGAGGTCATATTTGGCTGGCCCGGGCTGGGCAAACTGGTGATTGACGCCATCAATACCAGAGACCTGCCGGTGGTCACGGCCTCGGTGTTCGCAATCGCCTTGATGGT
>CAJWBT010000505.1 GCA_913020235.1 uncultured Chloroflexota bacterium | reverse complement strand
TGATCTCGTACACCTTCACCGCGGTGATGCGGAAGTTCTCCCGGGACTCGGCGATGGACGGGGTGCGGTGCCCGGCGATGTAGTAGCCCGAGTCCACCTCGGCGACGATGTCCTGGGGGTCGCGATTGCCGGGGGCGAAGATGGTGTTGGTCATGCGGATCAGGGGAACCAGATGGGCATCGGTGGCCCGGGCCGACCCGTTGGGCTCGACGCCCATGATGGCGGCGGTCTGGCGGTTGTTCAAGAACTCCTCCAGCACCCCGTCGCGAACGATGTAGGCCCGGCGGGCCGGGGTGCCCTCGTGGTCGTACTTGAAGGAGCCGTAGCCCTCCAGCAACGGGTCGGAGAAGGCGGTGACTAGGGGCGACGCGATCTGCCGGCCGATCTGGTTCTCCTCCAGGCTCTTCAGGAACCAGGAGCGTCCGGCGTAGGCGGTCTCGTACTTGAGGGCCCGGTCCAGCTCGGCGGGGTGTCCCATCACCTCGTGGACCAGCAGGGTGTTGAAGTGAGGGTCGGTGACCACCACAACCTCTTCCTGAGGGGGCTTCAGGGGCGGAGCGGCGGCGACCTCGGCGGCGTCGGCGCCCAGCTTCTTGCAGAAGTCGATGAAGCCGGGGAGGATGATGGTCCCGTTGTCGTAACCCTGGGTCAAGACCTCCCAGCCTCGCTGGTGGCCGGTGAAGTCGTACAGCTCGAAATTGCCGTGGTCCCCGCCGCAGATGGCGATGGCGAAGCCCTCGGTCTGGGCGAAGCTCTGGTCGATGTCCGCGCCGTCGGAGCTGAGGAACAGTTCCCGGAGCAGGAAGGTGCTGGTCGACGTGGCGGCGTAGACGATGTTACCGCTCTGGCCCTGAAGCGCCTTGCACCCGTCGACCGCCATTTTCATCGCGTCGGAGAGAACTACAGCCCTGGGGTCCGTGAGGTAGGTGGCCGGGACGGTGTCGCGGGCGATGGCCACCGGGGCCAGGGCGGTCCCGGCGATGCTCCGGCCCAGATGACTGAACCGGCCCTGGGTCTTGGCCTTGAGGCGGGCGCTGGCCCGGGCCCGCTGGTGGGCCTGGCGGATGCCCTCCCAGACCACGGCCTCGATGTTGCTCGCGTCGGCTGCGCCAAGGATGCGGCCGTAGTAGCCGGCGGCGCTCGTTCCGGCTCCGGCTATGGCGCGGACCCCGAAGTCGAAGACGTAGTCCTCGGCGCTGGCCTTCTCGTTGCCGTTTTCGGCCAGCGCGCCCTTTTCCTCCCGGACCTCGATCCGCAGGTCGCAGTAGCGCATGGCGGGGAGCTTCCTGGCGCGCTCCATGATGAGCGACGCCAGGTTGGGGCGCATCCGGTCCAGAATGTCAACAGTCAGTGGTGGAGGCATTGGAAACCCTCTAAGGGCTTACGTCCCTCCCAAAGCTTTGAATTCTTTGGGAAGGGTCTGGGGAACCCTTTCTTGTAAGAAAGGGTTCCCCAGAGGCCCCTCCTAAAGAACTTTCCCCTTGGCCGGCACTCCGGTGGTGCAACGCCGACTAGCTCTCCAGCCCCAGAGCGAAGTGGATGGCGGAATCTACCGCTTGAAGCTTCTCGAGACGCAGGCTGGCGATGTAACGTTGAAGCGCATCTTTGGGAACGGTGGTCATGCTATCGAGATTCGCCGCACAACTCGTGGGCAAGCCGTCTCTGGGCCCCAATGGCACTTCCGCTCGTATCCCCCTGATTCGCCTCGTAACAGGAGCCACGGTAACCAATTCACGATGAACATAAGCTTCGTCCCGAGAAATCAGAACCACCGGCCGGTGCCCAGTCGGAGGAGGCAGGTCGGCCCACCAGATTTCGCCGCGTTTCATTGGTTAAACTCTTCTTCCCATGACTCCTCGTCGAAGGCGTAGTGTAGAGTGGACTCCGCCACCGCCCGTTCAACTCGAGTCTCCGGATACTTTTGGTAGCCTCTTATATACTGCTGTACGTCTTCCCGCTCTTTTGCCCGCCGCAGGTGTTCCTCCATTGCGCAGCGGAAGACTTGGCTGCGGCTCGCGCCCGTGGATTGGCGCTCTTGCTCCACCGCCTCCAGCAGTTCGTCGGGGATGCTGATCGCTATCTTGGCCATGGCTACACCCACCTTTCAT
>CAJWBT010000504.1 GCA_913020235.1 uncultured Chloroflexota bacterium | reverse complement strand
CCGGTCGGCCAGAGCCGCCCGGACTGGGAGATCGTCTGCGACCTGGGACGCCGCGTGTCGAAGCGGCTAGGTCTGGGGCTGGAGGAGCAGTTCGCCTACAATAACCCCTCCGAGGTATGGGACGAGATGGCCCGGCTGATCCCCTTCATCGAGGGAATCTCATATAGCCGCCTGGAGGAGGAGGGTGGGATTCAGTGGCCCTGCCCAGCGCCGGATCACCCCGGCACGCGCTACTTGTATGCCAAGGGGTTTCCGCGGGGCCCGCGAGCCAAGTTCGTTGCCTTCGACCAGGGAAAGGCCGCCGAGGAGATGCCCAGCAAGCGGTTCCCCCTCATCCTCAATACGGGCCGCATCTTGTACCACTGGCACGGGGGCACCATGACCCGCCGGGTGGCCAACTTGATGTCCCGGTTTCCGGAACTGCCGGTGGCCATCAACCCGGAGGACGGCCGGAAATACAGCCTGGGCGACGGGCAGCTGGTCCGGGTGACCTCCCGCCGGGGCCAGCTCACCGGCAAGGCCCTGCTCACCGACGGGATGCGGACAGGGGAGATATTCATTCCCTTCGTAAAGCTTGAGGAGTCGGCGGCCAACTTCCTGACCAACTCGGTGTACGATCCCAAGTCCAAGATTCCGGAGTACAAGGTCTGCGCCGTGCGCCTTGAACCCGCGGAGGAAACCACGCCGCCGTCGCCCGCCGGGCGCGGGAGACGAACACGGCGCTCGGCCGGATAGGCCGGATGCCGCCTCCCCTGCCGCTGGTTTTTCTTGACTGGGCCAACGGCGGAATATAGACTACGTTGTCGCGCCCACCCAACGTACACGTTAGGCCCGCATTTCCTGCTGACAGCTGAAGGCTGACAGCTAACACCAAAGGAGCCGTTCGTGACCACACCAACACCCGAAGAAGCCCGCGCCCAGATTGTCGCCATGGTCCGGGAGTTTGTCCGCCGCGATGTTATGCCGGTAGCGGACCGGCTGGACCGGGAGGACGTGCTTTCCCTGGAATTGGTGGACAAGATGAAGGAGCTGGGCCTGTTCGGGATCACGGTGCCCGAGGAGTACGGCGGGTTGGGCCTCGACTACACGACCTTCGCCTTGATCTTCGAGGAGATCAGCAAAGGGTTCATGACCCTGACCGGGCCTCTGGGCACCCACCACATCCTGACCTATGTGCTGACCCATTTCGGCACCGAGGAGCAGAGACGGGAGTTCCTTCCCGACCTGGCCACCGGCCGCAGGCGGGGCGGCCTGGCCCTCACCGAACCGGGCGGCGGCAGTGACGTGGCCAACCTTGAGACCACCGCCGTCAAAGACGGGGAAGAGTACGTCATCAACGGGTCGAAGATGTTTATCACCAACGGCCGTTCCGGAGACACCTTCTGCCTGCTGGCCCGCACCGACCGGACACCTGGGTCGAAACACAGGGGCTTGAGCTGCTTCGTCATCGAAAAGGGCGGGGAGGGGTTCCGCGTGGGCCGGGACCTGGAAAAGCTTGGGTACCGGGGCCTGGACACCAGCGAGTTGACCTTCGAGGACTTCCGCGTTCCAATGGAGAACCTGGTGGGGGGTGAGGAAGGCCAAGGGTTCAGCCACGTGATGAGCGGGCTGGAGACCGGGCGCATCAACATTGCCGCCCGGGCGGTGGGCGTGGCCCAGGCAGCCTTCGAGGCTTCAATACGCTACGCTCAGCAGAGGCAGAGCTTCGGCGTCCCCATTGCCCAGCACCAGGCCATTCAGCTAAAGCTGGCGGACATGGCCACGAAAATCCAGGCGGCGCGTCTCCTAACCTACGACGCCGCCGCCAAGAAGGACCGGGGAGAGCGGCTCGACTTGGAGTCGGGCATGGCCAAGCTGTTCGCCAGCGAGACCTGCCAAGAGGTGACCATGGAGGCGATGCGGATCCACGGGGGTTACGGGTACACCAAGGACTTCCCCGTGGAGCGCTACTACCGGGATGCCCCCTTGATGGTCATCGGAGAGGGCACCAACGAGATCATGCGCCTGGTCATCGCCCGCCAACTACTGCGCCGGCCGGAGTACCAGGTCTAGCGCCCCTTCCACTGGGGCTTGCGCTTCTCGGCGAACGCCTTGGGCCCCTCCTTGGAGTCCTCCGTCTT
>CAJWBT010000503.1 GCA_913020235.1 uncultured Chloroflexota bacterium | reverse complement strand
GGAACTCCTCACCCAGCCCGTTCTTGAGCTTGGCGCCCTGCTGGAAGAGCCAGACTGCGCTGGGATGGGTCACGGCGGGCAGTGTAGAGATGAAGAGCTGCCCGAATTCCATGTTCATCAAGGTAGCTCCCGCCTGGTAGGCCATGGCGTAGCCGTCGCCGGTGACGCAAGGTGGATGGAAGTTGTGGAGGTAAAGCGCCGCATCGCCGCCGGTGCACAACACAACCGCGCCGGCCTGGATCACCAGGGGATTGCCCTGAAAGTCGACCCCCACCGCCCCCACGCACCGGCCGCCGTCCATCAGCAGATCGGTGATCGCGGTCTCTTCGCGCACGTCCACCCCGCTCTCGATGACCAGGGGCCGGAGCGCGGCCACCAGCGGCACCCCATGCCCTCTCAGGCGGTCGCCATAAATCTTTACTCCCCACGCCTCCAATTGCTGGCGTTGAGACATGGCGTCTTGCATCAGCACCCGGGCAACCTTGGGGTCGGCCATGCCCAGACCCACCTGGATGATGACCTGATAGTCCAGGTCCAGGAGTTCCTCCAGGCTTATGGGGCCCCACTCCTTGGGGTCGATCAGCGGATAGCCGTTCTCGGGGTCGAAGTAAAAGAACGCTCCCTCCTCGGAGAGCCCTACCGCGGTCGCACCCGCCCCGCGGACCCCCACCGACTCGAACCGGCCCTTGACGGCCAGGACCGTTTTGGCGCCTGCCAGCCTGGCCTCCAGCGCCGCTCTGGTCCCCGCCCCGCCGCTTCCTATCACCAG
This sequence comes from uncultured Chloroflexota bacterium, assembly GCA_913020235.1. Next base: position 1,353 of record CAJWBT010000503.1, on the reverse strand, counting down.
GACATCAGTGACCACGGTTTCCGGTTTCGTTACCATGCTCCGTTTCTCCCTTTCCTCTCGTCGCGTGGCCCGCGAGGAATTAAATAGAATTGTCTGGCAAATGTCCGGGGCCGGACCCAGGGGCCGGCGCCTCGCCGCCCCACCGTTTCTCCGGCGGCTTGCTGAAAGTGCGGTCCGCCTACACGATACCCTTTTCCTTGAGCTGGCGCACCTGTTCCCCGTCGTAGCCCATCGCCTCCGCCAGGACCTCTTCCGTATGCTGGCCGAGGGTAGGAGGCGAAGTGACCTCTACCGGCGACCCGGACATCTTGATCGGGCAGCCGACGGTCAGGAAGGGGCCCCGAGTCGGGTAATTCGGCTCGACGATCATCTCCCGCTCACGCAGGTGGGGGTCGTTTATGAGGTCCCCGGTATCGTTCACCGCGCCGCAGGGTACGCCGGCCCCGGCCAGGGCATGCATCGCGTCCTGCTTGTCGAGCTGCAAGGTCCACGCTTCGGTCATTGCTTCGACTTCCGCGCGAATCTCGGTCCGCTTCTCCTGGGTGTCGTACCTGGGGTCCTTGGCCAGATCTTCCCTGCCGATGGTCCGGGCAAAAACCTCCCACATGGCTTGGTCGTGAACGTGAACGAACACGTAGTCGGTCGGACCCCCTCCCTTGGTCTTGAAGATGCCGCTGGGCACCGCGCCGCGGAACCAGTTGCCGGAGGACGTGACCGGCCTCTGCAGCCTCTGGTGGTCCCGCATGTAGACCCGAAGCAGATTGAGCACCGAGTCCTGCATGGAGACCTCCACCTGCTGGCCCTCACCGGTGGCTTGACGCTGCACCAGCGCCGCCAGGATGCCCACGACGCAGTGGATGCCCGTTCCTGAGTCTCCGATGGCCGCCCCGTTGAGCAGGGGTTGCGCGTCAGGCAATCCGGTGACGCTCATGGCCCCGGAGACAGCCTGGGCTACCGGCTCGAAGCTCTTGTAGTTGGCGTTGGGCCCATAGGAGCCAAATCCCTTGACCGAGGCGTAGATCAGACGGGGGTTCACCTGTTTCATTGCTTCGTAGCCTATCCCCAGCCGCTCCGCGGTGCCCGGGCCGAAATTCTCCATCAGCACATCGGCGGACCTGATCAGGGACTGGAAGATCTCCATGCCCTCCCCGGTCCTCAAGTTCAAGGTGATGCTGCGCTTGTTGGCGTTCAGGACCAGGAAGGTGAGGCTGTCGCTATCCTCCAGGTCCTTGAGGCCCTGCCTGGCAGGGTCGCCCGTGCCCGGCTGCTCTATCTTGATGACGTCGGCGCCCAGCCACCCCAGGACCTGGGTGCAGGACGGCCCCGCCTGATAGTGGGTGAGGTCCAAGACTC
>CAJWBT010000502.1 GCA_913020235.1 uncultured Chloroflexota bacterium | reverse complement strand
CAGTACGGGCTCGACTACCCGGACGAGGTCAAGGGGCTGGTGCTCATGACGGTGTCCATGCGGCCCAAGGAGCGGAAGCCGGGCACCCTGGAAATGCGGCTGCGGGCGGCGAAAGACCCGGCAGCGCGGCAAGAGTGGTTGGAGTTCAACCGCGGCGCCATGAAGTTTGTGGAGCCCGGGCTGCGGGAGCGCCTCCTGCAGCGCCACGACCAGGTGGGGCCGATTTCCCAGTACAACGACCTGGTGACCATCGACCGGTTCGACGTGCGCGACCGCATCGGGAGCCTCAAGCCGCCGCTGGTCCTTATCCGGGGCGTGGACGACCCCGGAGCGCCGCCGGAATACGAGGTGGAGATTCACCAGGCGGTGCCCGGCTCACGGTACCTGAAGCTGGAACAGGCCGGCCACTTCCCCATGGCAGAGCGGCCGGACGAGGTCAACCGGGCCATCGAGGAGCTGCTGGCGGAGTTGGGATAGGGACCAATGCAGCCCATGGCACTCGAACCACGTTTCATATCGCATGGCCAGCTCAGGGATATCTAGCATGGACTTCTCGCAGTGACTCTCTGTGGCGGGCCACAGATCAAAGCGAATTTGGCAGAGTTCTTTGGTTTAGGCGATTTGCTACCGCGTAGCGGACTAAGATCTTAGCTCCCAACAGTGGCTAGAGTGCTGGGACGAAAGGAGGCACGGAGGTGGGTAACTACCAGACGCAACTGAAATTATCCCCTAAACTTAAACAATCTTTCGATCATTTTGTCAGTTTAGCAAACAAGTCTGGACTCCACCCTCTCGATTGGGCCCGGTTTTACGACTTCATAGTTTGCTCATATCGCTTTTCAAGGTCCAAAGTTTCCGAATGGCATGTCAAACGTTTGCTGGTTGAAACAGGATTTAACGAGGAGCGCGCAAGTGAGTTGGCGATCGTATACCAGCACGGAAGGGGCATCATAGTGGTCTTCAAAGGGGGCCACCCAGAGGGACTCAGCGCTAAAGAAATAAGGGCCAGGCTACGCGATGAGATCGCAGCGGCGGATGCGGGAGCCATTCGAGCATCGACCAGCGACCAATAATGCAGTTCCTATTGAGTCCAGCTTACCACCGTCTGTCGCGAATGTATCTGTGGCCAGCGCCTCGCTGTGCAACTCAATATGCCCTTCGCTCAGGTGAGTAACGACGACGCTGTCCTATGGGCTCGCCTATGCTCTTGTTTCTATCCGCACTTCCACCAGGGGGCTGCCGGCTACCCACGAATCCAGGTTCCGGGTCCCTCCCAGCTTCCGGTGGATTTTGTCGATTATTTCCCGGCGCTGGGCGTCGTCCAGGATTGGCCGGGCTGTGGCTTGGAGGCCGGCTCGGACGCTCTCCTTGAGGTGGAAGGTAAACTCAGGGTGGGCAACCAGGTTCGCGTACCAGTCCCGGCGGCCCGGCGTGCCGGTGATGTACAGGATTCCCTCGATGTTGTGGAACCAGATCTCGGTGCGGCGGGGCCGGCTTGTCTTCCTTCCCGTCGTGGTGATGTCGATGGTGCGGTCCTGTTCCAGGGCCCGGGCGATGTCATCGTTCAATGTCTAGCCCCGTGCCGGCAGGTACTGGTTGAACCAGTCCAGGGTTGCCGCCATCACCTCGCCGAAGGCCGGTTCCTGGTAGACCTCGTAGTGGCCGTAGCCTTTGAGGACCACCAGCTTCTTGGGTTCCTTGGCGTGAGCATAGAGCTGCTCCGACTCCTCGGGCGGGACCAGCCGGTCGTTGTCGGAGGTGATGAAGAGGATGGGCCGGGGCGAGACCTGGTCCACGATCCACTCGGGGTTGAAGCCCAGGGTATCGTCCACGTACTCCAGGGGGATGGTGCCGACCGCCGCCGGGTTGTTGCGCCTGGCGGCTTCGGCGAGCTGGGCCGACTGCCGGTCGGGCAGCAGTATCTCAGCGCGCTCCACCGATTCCGACGCCCCGGTCGTCGCCCTTCTCTCCCGGTCGGCCTTGGAGCGCTCCAGCAGGTCGAACCATTCGTCCACCCGCCGGACCCGGCTCATCCACCGGGCCCCGTTGCCGATGCCCACTACGCTGACGATGCACTTGGCCCGCTGGTCCACCGCGCCGACCCAGGAGACGGTGGCCCCTCC
>CAJWBT010000501.1 GCA_913020235.1 uncultured Chloroflexota bacterium | reverse complement strand
GGCCCGCCGAGCACGAACTTGGTGCCGGGACGATTGCTACTCCCGGCTCTATCGCAAACACTGCGCGGCCGCCGATCCCCAGTCCCGGGCCGACGGTTCTCACCCCAGACGCTTACTCACCAACCGAGGATGCCATCCCGGATTTCCCGAGCGGTATCGGCCGGTGGCGCGCACTTCATATTCAATGATCCGGCAAACAATGCGCCAAGAATAGGTGTAAACACATCAAATATCTGAGGAACCGGGGAGAGGGCAAATAGCAGGCCCTAGATGAGCCCCTTCCGGGAAGCGTAGACCACCGCCTGGAGGCGGCTGTCGACCCCCAGTTTCGTGAGGAGCCTCGATACATGGTTTCGTGCGGTAAGCGGCCGTATGTTCAGGGTATCGGCGATTTGTTGGGTGCTCGTGCCGGCCGCCAGCAGGCGGAGCACCTGTGCTTCTCGCCTCGAGAGCTTCGGCAGAGGTGCGGAGACTTCTTCGACTTCATCCGCCGGGTCGCCGTTCGCTTCTTTCAAGAGTTCGTGGAGCGTGGTGCTGGCCTTGCGGGCGAAGTCCTCGATGCGGCGGCGCTCGCTCACATCCCGAAAGAGGTGAAGGACTTGAAAGTCGTGCCGGCTCTTCCGGGACACGGCCACGGTCACGTTAACGCGGGTTTCATCGCCTGTGGGAGTCGTGCACAGAAGATCGTAGTCCGAAGTAGGGCGGCCCCGGCGAGCGTTGGCCATCACAGGGCAATCAGGCCTACAGACACGGTAATTCTCCGCGTCTTTCCCCTCCAAGATCTCATAGCAGCGCTTGCCGACCACATCCTTGGCCGCATGACCGAGCAATCGCTCGGCGCTGGCGCTCCAGTACACGATCTCCTGGTGCGGGTTTACGGCAAAGGCCCCGTCGCTGGTCAGAAGGTCCTGCCAGGTGCGAACGTCCAAGCTATGCGACCGATCTTTTGGCATCGAGTACTCCCTTCCGGATATACTTTGATGATAACACACCAATCATGTTGAAAAAAGGGGCAGCGGGACCGGTGCAGCGAGCAAGTAAGAGTGCATCCTGTTATTCGGCTCGCCGGGGGAGGTCTCCGTGAGGCAGGGCCTTGCCTTAGGGCTGTCATTCTGAGGAGCGAGGTGACGAAGAAGCCGGGGCGGGGCTTCTTCAAACGAGCGTGAACCCACCGCCCCAGACCCCTCGTGGAGTTTATCCTGAGCTGGGCCGAAGGGCTCGGAGAGACAGCCTGCGGGTGACTGTCGGGGCGAGGCCATCAGGGCCAGGGGCGGCACTCCGGGTGACGCCCCGGCCGGTGGGCGCCGTGATCACGCCGATAGGCCAGCGATCGCGAAGGCAACCTCTAAGGCGCCTGGTCCGCTTGGGGCCTGGGTCTCACCCGAGCCTGGAGCTAAATGACTTGTTCGTCCTTGAGCCGGGCCAGGTCCTCTTCCCCGTAGCCGAAGAACTCGCGGAACACCTCGGCGTTGTGCTCTCCCAGGAGGGGTGACGTAGTGACGTCGGCAGGCGAATCGGAGAGCTTGATGGGACTGCCTGGCAGGTTGAGGGTCCCCCTCTTCTGGTGCTCTACCGGGGTGATCATTCCGCGCTGGAGGAGGTGCTCGTCCTTGTGCAGGTCCACCGCGTTGAGGGTGGCCCCCGCGGGAACGCCGGCCGCCCCCAACAGTTTCATGACCTCGAACTTGTCTCGCTGGCTGGTCCAGCTTTCAATCATCCCATTCACTTCGTCGGCGTGGTCGACGCGCCACAGGGGATCGGAGTAGTTGGTGTCTCCCAGCAGGTCTTCCCGGCCGATGACCCCCAGAAGAGCGTCCCACATGCGGGGCCGCACCGGCTGCGTGTAGATGTAGCAGTAGTCATCGGGGCCGCCCGGCTTGCATTTGTAGATGTCGCCGGGTACCCCTCCGCCTACCACCGTATTGCCCGGCCGTTCCATGGCCTCTCCCGTCTCGTAGTAGCTGCGCAGCCGGGGTCGGCAGAAGTTCACGATGCAGTCCTGCATGGACACCTCCACCACCTGGCCTTTACCCGTCTGCTCCCGCTGCCAAAGGGCCCCCAGTATGCCGATGGCGGCGTGGAGGCCGGTGCCCGTGTCGCCGATGGTGGGCCCGGGCTTGAGGGGAGGGCT
>CAJWBT010000500.1 GCA_913020235.1 uncultured Chloroflexota bacterium | reverse complement strand
GCGAGATCTCGCCAAGCGCCAGGGCCTGTCGCTGAACGAGTACGGCATCACGGACCTGGGCACCGGGACCATGGACCTGTTTCCCGATGAAGCCGCTTTCTACGCCCGGCTCGGGCTGCCCTACATTTCCCCGGAGCTTCGGGTAGGCATGTGGGAGCTGGAGGCGGCCCGGGAAGGCCGGCTGCCCAGCCTGGTGGAGGAGTCCCACCTGCGAGGAGACCTACACCTGCACAGCGACTGGAGTGACGGCCGCGACCCCATAGAGACCATGGTTGCCGCCGCGGCCGCCCAGGGCTACGAGTACATGGCCTTGACCGACCACTCATCGGGCCGGGGCATCGCCAACGGCCTGTCCGACGAACGGCTGCTCGAGCAGATCGCACTTCTGCGTTCCCTTCAGGGGAAATACTCAATCACCATCCTATGCGGCTCGGAGGTGGATATCCGGGCCGACGGTACCCTGGACTACCCAGACGAGTTGCTGGAGAAACTGGACCTGGTGGTCGCCTCGGTCCACTCGGCCATGGGGCAGGACAGCGGGACCATGACCCGGCGGATTATCAGGGCCATGGAACACCCTGCGGTCACCATCATCGGCCACCTATCCACCCGGTTGCTGGGGCGCCGGAAGCCCGTTGAATTCGACCTTGAGGCGCTGCTGCGGGCGGCCCGGGAGACGGGTACGGCACTGGAGATCAACGCTTCGCCGAAACGACTGGACCTGAAAGACACTCACGCCTACCGGGCTCGGGAGTTGGAGGTACCGTTGGTGATCAACACGGACTCCCACCACCATGCCGACCTGGGCCAAAGGCGCTTCGGGGTGGCCGTGGCCCGCCGGGCCTGGTGTGAGCCCCGGCACATCCTGAACACCATGCCCCTGGACCAATTCTTGACCTTTATCCACACCCCAAAGCCGGCGCGGACCAAGGTGTTCGACGCCAGGCTGGCCCAGGCCGGTTAGACCATGGACCAGGTCACGCAACAGCCCTTCGCCAGCGATACCGGCCCGACGACCGGTCTCACGGAGCAGGTCCCCGAGGCGGTGCTTCACCTGAGGTCCGCGGTCCGGTCCGGGACGCCATGGCCCCAGGCAATGCTGGAAGCCGCCGCTCTCTGGACTCTTCCCCAGGAAGTGCACCAGGGGCGTTCCTACCAGTACTTGATTCAGGGCGAGGCGTTCGATTGGCTGGTGCTGGCGGAGCGGCTCTGTACCGAGATAGAAGGCTTCATATCCGACGAAGAGAAGGAGCGCCTGCTTTTTTGGGGAATGCTACCGGACGAAACAAAACCCGAAGCGCTCCAGGACCTGCTGGGGGTCAACAAGTACCGTGCCTACTTGAACTACTGGTACGGCGTGGTCGTAGAGGAAGCGTTGCAGCTATCGGTAGAGGAGGATGTGCGCAAAAGGCACCTGGCCCTCTGCTATTCCGATAGCGAGGACCTGGTGGAGAACGCCTTCGTCCTCCTCTACGGCGCTACACGGACCGAGCTGCTGGAAGAATTTCGCGATTGGGCGAATATCGCCCGTCGCCGCACTCTATCCCTCGTCGACCTGAAGGGGTTCAACTACTGGCTTCACAAGCGCCGCCTCAAGATGTGGGACCCGGCCCGTGTCGCCAGCGACACTAAGAGAGGCATCCGCCGGCTGCGGCTGCTGGAGCAGAGCGCCCGGGGCAGGCAGGATTCACGCCAGGGCACGGACCCGACTCCAAAGGGGACATGAGCCGCTAGAGCCCTTCCCAGGCCCTCTGATCTTCCATGCTATCGACGGGCCCTCAATCTCTCCTGGCGCCCGATGCAATCGGGGCATGGGGAATACCTCAGGTCAATCGCGCGGAGAAAGGCCCCCATCAAGAAATTCTCCGGCCTTCCCGGCGAATATGGCCCAAGTGGCGGCAATCCTTGGCCTCCCTACTCTTGGACGCCCGCGCCGTTCGATGTTATATTTGCTGGCAACCGATAGCTGATAGCTGTGAGGTGTCAGCCTCAATACGGCCCCGTCCATGATGAAAAGGGGTGTCCCAGGATAAGGACCATGCCATGACCAGCGACCCTTCCGCCCTGATTCCCAGCGCCTATGACGCCACGGCTGTGGAGCAGCGCGTGTACCAAGATTGGCTGGAGAAAGGCTACTTCACGGCCAACATCGATCAGGA
>CAJWBT010000499.1 GCA_913020235.1 uncultured Chloroflexota bacterium | reverse complement strand
GCCTCTTCCACGGCCGTCATGGTCTCGACGACCACGCCGTCGACGCCTCCCTCCTCCAGGGCGGTGACCTGCTCCACGAAGGCGTCCAGCATCTCCGCCTCGCTGACCTCTCCCAACGGCTCCAAGAACTGGCCGGAAGGGCCGACTGACCCGAAAACGTAGCCGCCCGGGGGCGCTTGGCTGCAGGCGAGTTGGGCGCCCAGCCGGTTGAACTCGCCCACACGGTCCCCGTGGCCGTGCTTCCCCAACATAAAACGATTGGCTCCAAAAGTGTTGGTCAGGACCAGATCGGAGCCGGCCTCGAAGTAGGCGCGGGCCATCCCCTGGACCACCTCGGGATGGCTGAAGTTGAACTCCTCGGGGCAGGCGCCGGGCTCGAGCCCGTGGCCCTGGAGGTAAGTCCCGGCGCCGCCGTCGGATATGAGCAGGTCGCCCCGGGCCAGCCGGTCCAGAATCGATAGTTTGTAGTTCCCAGCATCACTCATCGCGCACACCAACTGCTGACTGGGCTGAGGCGGCCGCAATCGCGGCGCCGGATCGGGTCACTCACTCAAGATACATTATATCCACCGCAGTGAAAAGAGGCCGCCTAGACAGAGCCTCCGAGGGTTTTATGGTTGTGCCGGGAGGTGCCCTCACCCTCGGTCCCTCTCCCACGGGAGAGGGATGCCCTGGCGCAGCCTGGGCTGGGTGAGGGCCCGCCGACCCAAATTTAGCGTACAATGCTAACCACCTGGCCAACCGCCGGGGCGTTATCGGCGCTGCCGGCGGCTCGCCGAGAGGCCACCTACGATGGGCCTTGAACGGGCTCCACTCAAAGGGCCAGGCCGGAGCTGCACCGCGGAGCCGTCGCCCTCACGGTCCGCCCGGTCCTTGAGCCGCCAAGAGGAGGAAGATGATGGAACCCGACCGCTTTGAGTACTCCCCGATTATCGACCGCCCCATCATTTCCTGGCCCAACAACGCCCGATTGGCGTTCTGGCTCTCTCCCAACGTAGAATACCTGGAGTACAACCCCGCGCCCAATCCTCGGCTGTTCCAGGTCGGCGCCGTAGACATGCCTCCGCCAAACATGCAGCGCTACCGGACCCGCGACTACGGTAACCGTGTCGCCTTCTGGCGCATGCTTGAGGTCATAGACAAGCATCAGATCAGGTGCACCGCCTCGCTCAATGAGGCGGTACTGGAGCACTTCCCCGAGATCCGCGACGCCATGGTCGCCCGCGACTGGGACTACATGTCCCACGGCATCTACAACAACCATATCCTCACCGGCATGTCCAACGACGAAGAGCGGGCGTTCTACCGGGACATCATCGACACGCTGAAGAAGCAGACCGGCAAGCAGCTGAAGGGGATGCTGGGCCCGGCCATCTCCCACACCATAGACACGCCCGACCTGATGGCGGAGGCCGGCCTCATCTATCACACCGACTGGTTCCACGACGACCAACCGTTCCCCATCAAGGTGAAGTCGGGCAAACTCATCTCCCTGCCCTATACCCTCGAGGTGAACGACAGCGCCGCGGCGATGGAGAACGGCACCGACGCCAAGTACTTCGCCCAGATCTGCAAGGACCAGTTCGATGTGCTGTACGAGCAGGGAGCCGAGAGCGGTAGGGTCATGTGTATCGCCCTGCACCCGTTTTACATAGGAGCGCCCCACCGGATCAAGTACCTGGACGAGATACTGGAATACATCCTGTCCCATGATGGCGTGTGGAAGACGACCGCCGACGAGATCGCCGAGTACTACATGGCGAACTACTACGACCAGGTCCAGGCCTACCTGGAGGACCGGCGGCAAGAGCTAAACCCTGTTTAGAGCAGAGCGCCCCACTGGCCGGGAAATCGTGCTCGTATCCGGCCAGTATTCGGATCGAGAGAGGAAGGACAATGCCAGGTCTGCGAATGCCGGGGATGGACCACGACTACTACGACTTTTCATCCATCACCAGCCGGCCACGGCTGGAATGGCCCGACGGCGCCAGCGTAGCCTTTTGCGTCATCGTCAACCTTGAGCACTACGAGCTAATTCCTCCGGAGGACGCTTTCACCCTCCGCCTTCGGTACGGCCCGCCCCGGATTCGGCCCGCCCCGGACATCAGCTCGTTCTCCTATCGGGAGTACGGCAACCGGGTGGGGGTCTTCGGGATCATGAAGC
>CAJWBT010000498.1 GCA_913020235.1 uncultured Chloroflexota bacterium | reverse complement strand
TGGGGACGGTGCCCGGTGTGGATGTAGTCGGCCACCAGCTTGCCCGCCATGGGTCCACGGCCAAAACCCGAGGAGGCCAAGCCCCCCACGATATACAGGTTGTCCAAATGGGGCACCTTGCCGAGTAGGGGCTTTCCATCCAAAGAAAAGGGCATCAGCCCGGCCCAGGTCTGCTCAATGGGAAGCCTTCGCAACATGGGGATCACTTCTCCGGCCTGCTCCCGGTTGACTTCGATGCCGGCGGCCTCCGGCACCCGCTTGAACCCGACCAGCTGCCTATCGCCACCGAAAATTACCTCGCCGCTCTTTGTTTGGCGTCCGTAAAGGTGTCTGGTCAGCCGGGTATCGGCCCGGTGGGTCAGGTCCGGGGGAGTTGCGCCGTCGTTTCCTTGGTCCTGCTGCTTGTGCTCGCCGTCCCAACAGAGCTCCGATTCGGCGGAGGAGATTCCGTGGAACAGGCTGGGAGGTACGCTGGGCGTGGACCACATCTGGCCCCGCACCGGGACTATCGGGATGTGGAGGCCCAGCATGGCTCCCAGGGGCCCGCACCAGGCGCCCGCCGCCAGGACCAGGACTCCGGCATGAAACTCCTGGCCCGACGCGGTTACATTCCAGCTTTGCGCCCCGGAGCTGCGGATGGCGGTTACCTCATGGCTAGAGAGAATTCGGGCGCCGCTCCTTTGTGCCAGGGAAGCAAAAGCCCGGGTCGCTTTCACCGGGTCTGCCTGCCCGCGGTCCGGTGAGTACATGAAGCCCAGCAACGCCGGATTCGACTCGGGCTCCACCGCCAGGGCCTCTCTGGGGCTGAGCAGCTCAACCGGGCAACCCTGGGACCGGAGCCTCAGCACCTTGTCCCGGATAAACTCGTACTGCTCTTCAGTGTGAATGGCCTGCAAGCGCCCCGACTGTCGAAACTCGATAGGGTAGCCCAGGTCTATCTGAATCGTCTTGAAAAGCTCGAGGCTTCCCATCGTCAAGAATGCTTGAAGGTCTGGGTAGTTGCCCCAACCGGCCCCGCCCAAGCCTCCAGCGTTGACCCCGGAAGCCTCGCAAGCGATCGCTCCCCGCTCCAGCAAAGTAACCTGGTGCCCCTGCTGGGCCAGGTAGTAGGCCGTGGAAGCGCCGGCGATGCCGCCGCCTATGATCAGCACATCCGCTTGCGCCATGGATCCTCCGGTTGGGATTGAATAAATATAAATCCGAAAGCCGGTGTTGCACAACCCCATTTGGAGGCAAGAAAATGCCGGCCGGGAAACGATCGAGGCGATTTCGGTCTCATCGAATACCACCGGCAGGGCAGTCTTCTACGCCGGCATAAACGTGCTCGTGCCGCTGGCAACGGTACCGTTTGCTTCAGGCAGTTTTGACGGGATTCTTGAACCCAGTACAAACGTCAAGTGAACAGAACCCTAGTTTTCCAATCCTGCCCTTTTGGCAATTTGGAGTTGAAGCTATAATGTCCTGCGGCAGTGGCGCCTTGCCAGCGCGAGGATATTACTAACGTAGATGGTGAATTGATTCGGGCATCTCTCACGAAGTCTGTGCGGGAGCCGTCGAGTGCCCTCTTCATGAGGGCCCATGAGAGGTGCGTTCACCTTCTCCGTCAGCCCAGAACCGTGGTTGAAGACTTAAGATTGGATTCGTGAACAACACAAGAGAACGCGCCTTTTACTTGATTGGTCTTCCGGCGGGTCATGGAGCAGTGGACGCTGGGACCGCCGCGCTCTGGATCATTGCACCGTTCATCGCTGTTAGCTTGGGCCTTACTTCAACCCAGGTGGGGCTCATCTTCACTGTTATGGCCGTCTCCGCGGGGGCGACCCACATCCCCGCCAGTTTGGTGGGGGAGACTCGGTTCCGAGGAATCTTTCTACTCAGCACTTTTTGGTGGGTGGCGGGGGCATATATAGCGGCGTCCCTCGCACCGAACTATTTAGCGCTCTTGGGTTTCGTTGCTCTGGCGTCATCGGGAGCCGCGGCGTGGCATCCGGTAGCGATGGGCACTCTGACGGAACGCATGCCAGGACGGCGCGGAATGGCTTTAGCAGTGCACTACGTCGGCGGGTCATTTATGGAGGTTCTGGCACCGATTGTGGCTGGTGTCCTTCTTGCCTTCATGGACTGGCGCAGCGTGATTCAAGTTACAGTGGTGCCGGCTCTGATCATG
>CAJWBT010000497.1 GCA_913020235.1 uncultured Chloroflexota bacterium | reverse complement strand
TGTCCTCCTCCTCGGTCACAAACACCGTCTTGATGCCCACCCGCTCGTAGGCCTGTATCGTTCGGACGGAGTCCACGAACCGCCTTCCCCTGACATCGTTGGTGACGATGGCGCCGCTGGCGCCCATCAGCCTGGCCGCTTCGGCGGCCCTGTTCCCCGCCAGCCGCATCTCCTCTTCCGCACCCCAGTTGGTGCGTCCGATGATGCACCCCAGGAAGTTGAGGGTTTTGCCGTGGCGGCGGCAAAGGCCGAGCATGAGGGGGTTGTTGGTGAAGGGCCAGGTCACGTGGGCGTCTCCGGCGGTCACCGCGCCGTCCATCATTTCCGTGGGGCCAAGCACCCAGGGGGCGGAAAGCCGGGTTACTCCGTAGATCGCCGTGCCGTGGGCGGACCTGGGACCCACCCTAGCCTCCTGCGAGGCCAGATGGCAGCTGAGCACCACGCCGGGCAGCGAGGGGTCCTTTTCGGTCAGGTCGAATACCTCCACCTCGGGCGGAGTCAATCCCAGGGTGGTCTTCGCGAGCCGATCCGATAGCATCAGTATGGCTGACTGGAAAATATTGGAGCTGTTTCCCGAGTCCAGGCCTGCTTTGGGCCGGATGACCAGACACAGGTTGTGGGTCGACGAGTAGGGTAGCAAGGCTCCGGTACCCGACATGTCGACGAAACGCTGGAATGACCAGGGCTTCCCCCGCCCCGGTCTGGGCACGTCATCTTTCTGCTCCAGGCTCCAACCTCGCGCCGCCCATTTTGTTGGGTCATCGATGCAGGTCACGACGGTCATGCCTCCCAGCCGGTGGGTTCGGCCGGCTCCCACGGTGTCCGCGGGCCGCCCACACCTCCCGGGGTAGGTCATGGCGGAGCCGTCGACCTTGATTCTGGGCTCCAGAATGTCGTAGTAATTGATGATCCGCGTCGACTCGCCAGGCTTGCCTATCTCCAGCGCGGCCGACTCGATGCTCGGCTCGGCTAGGATAGGGCCCAGCAGCTCGTCGGCATTCAATTCAAGGACGCCGTCGTCCCACCTGGTCCTCGATCCGAACACGATGTTTTTCACTGGGAAGGTGCCCATTTCAAGACGCATGGACGGCCTCCTTCATCGGCTCGTCTTGGGGTTCGAAGAGAGTCGGTTTGTCCACCTTGGTTCCCAGCGCCGTCAAGGCGGCTTGGGTGATTCGCATCATCAGGTCATGGTCCCTTTCCACCGAAAGTTCCGGCTCCCCGCAGACATGCTCGACGCTTACTCCCTGCACCACGCGGTGGGCGCCCACCGACAGAGGAATCATGGGCACGGCGCTGATCTGAGCAACCGGAATGTTCACCCGCGCCAGCTCTTTCGCTATCGTTGCGCCGCAACGATTGCAGCTCCCTCAAGTTGCGACCAGCACCACGCCGTCCACTCGGGCTTCTTTGAGTTCCCTGGCTATCCCCTCTCCGATACTGCGAGCCGCTCTCACCGCCATCCCGTTCCCCGCCGTAGAGTAAAAGAGCGGGTATATCTCCCCGATGTCTCCCTTTCTTTCCAGCTCCCTTAAGGACCGTAAGGGGAGCACGTAATTGGTGTCCCGATCGTTCACGATGCCGGCGTGGAAGCCGGTGTGGATGCACTCCCAGTCTTCGACGGTGAACTCCTTGAGGCCGGCGATGGAGTACTTGTGGGCCAATTCGGTGGTCCGCCCCGACTCCAGACGGTCGGGGTTGCCCTTCGGCACCAACCCGCCGGAGCTGATCAGAGCCAGCGTGGCGCGGGCCAGGCTGGGGACCGGCGGTGGTGCCTCCACAAGCTCGAAGTCGCGGCGGTAGACCTCCGATTCGAAGGGCCGGCCCGCTATCCGGGCTTCCACCATGTCAATGGCCCGCTCGGCTCCGGTCTTCTCCCGCACTACGTGACGCCGGAATCCCCGCGGCAGGTAACCCTCCTCCAGGGCCGGTCCAAGCTCCTGCCCGAGGCCGAGTTTCACCGCCAGCGGCACCACGCGGGCCAGAATAGACTGCATCTCGGCAAGCTCCGTCCCGGTAGATACCACCAGCAGCTCCTTCCTCAGGGTCAGAACGCCGGTGTTTTCCGGGTGCATGGCGGCAATCGCCGGCACTCCCCGTGCCTGAGCTGCCTGACACATCAGCGCGCAGGCCAGGCCGTACCTGCCGGCGTCGAAGGCCGGGCCGGC
>CAJWBT010000496.1 GCA_913020235.1 uncultured Chloroflexota bacterium | reverse complement strand
CCACGGCGCTGGGGTCGTCCACGCCGATCATGGCGGCGGCGCCCTCCATGTTCTCGGCGCCGCCGCAGGGGCTTCCGACGAACCCGGCGTAGGGACCGTCGGTGATCTCCACGTCGTAGGCGCAGGATATCTTGCAGTTGTAGGATGGCTGGGGGGTAATCTTCCAGCGGGCGCAGGCGTCCACGTACTTCTGGGAATACCGGGCGCCCCACTCAGGGTCGGTCATGTTCTTGGCGGCGATCCTCATGTGTCTGCCCAGGCTGTTGTAATAGTTGCGGGTGATGCCCCCATCCTTCAGGCCGAACGCCGACGCTAGAATGCCGGAGGCCCCGGAAGGGTCGGGCAACAGGTTCTCCTCCCATTCGGCGGAGGTCACGACCAGCCCCTCGGGGTCGAATACGGGGACGATGCCGGTGCCGCGCACGGCGATGGCCTTGAGGTTCTTGCTTCCCATCACGGCCCCCGGGCTGCCTTTGCCGGAGCCGTGGTTGCGGTCAGCCTTCACCATGGCCCCGGGCAGCTGCGACTCTCCAGCGGGACCGATGGAGGCTACGCTGATGAACTCCTCGTCCCCCAACTCCACCTTGAGGCGGCGCTCGGTTTCCCTGGTGGTCAGGCCCCACAGGTGGCCGGCGTCGCGCAGCTCCACCCGGTCATCGTCGATCCACAGATATTGGGGCTTTTCCGCCCTGCCGGTGAGGTAGATGCCCTCATACCCGGCGTGCTTCAGGTAGGCCCCCCAGTAACCGTGGCCGTGGCCCACCCCGGCGGCGTAGGGTATCAGCGGGTTGAAGCAGACGGTGGCCCAGTCGGAAGAGTTGTTGGCGGGAGTTCCCGTCAGCGGCCCCAGCATGAAGATGAGGGGCGCTTCCGGATCGGTGGCCTCGACCCGATGGGGAGAATCGCGCAGCAGCAAGTATATGCCCAGGCCCGTTCCGCCCAGGTACTTGCGCAGGATATCCTCACCGGGGAGGGGCTCCCGGGTGATGGTCCCCTGGTCCAGGTCCACGCGCAAGATATGAGGCCGGTACCCTCCACGAATCGCCATGGTTTTCCTCCTAGTTCAGGTCCGCCACCGACAGCGCCGGTGTGGCGACAGTTCGGGGCCGAGGGGCCATCTAGCAGGCCCGGAATCAAGATCTCCGAGGACAACGACTTTGTCTCCAGCGGATTCCTGAGAGTATCCCCCCAAAACTGCCGCCTGGAGTTGAGAAACACTGGAATGGCATGGAGACGAGCAGGCCGATGGAGGAGGAGAAGCGGCAATGCAGAATTCTAGGAAAACGCGGCTCCCTTCCAAACTCTGCTCATCGGGCCCGGTCCTATCCAGGATACCGCCACCGCCAGGCAACGCGAGGAAGGCCGAGCCTCACCTGAGAAAACCATGGCGGGAGCCGTGGGGGAGATGCCGCGTGAATGATGACAGACCTGGGTTGAATAGTCAACGGGATGTACTTCTATGCTCCGCTCCGATGAAAGAGGGGTACTTCCTCCACACCCCCTTTGCCCGGCCCTACCCTACTAACCCTCGGTCTTCAGCCCGGCGGCCAGGTCCAGGATCTGGCTTATTGGAAAGGCGCAGGGTCCTACCACGGTGCACTTGAGAGAGGCGGCCGCCAGGCCCTCTTCCATTTAGGTTACCGTCATTTTGGGTTACCATTATCTCGTCGAGACGCGTCCCATTCAAGTCCAATGGGCCGGCCGGGGGACTCAATGCTCTCCAGTAAGTATCGGAACAAGGAGTGGACGGCGGTTGCGCGATGCTGTTTAATCTGGTAACGGGCCGCTGCTTCGTCCGGTTTGTAACCAGCGCCTCCATGTCAAATCACGATTGCGGACCAGCCACTAGAACAATGATGTATCATATCTCGGGGGTGCCACATGACGCTGAAACCCAATAACCACGTGCGGACGGAGGTCCTGGTCATCGGCGGAGGGGGAGCGGGCCTCAGGGCCGCGATCGAGGCCCGGGAACGCGGCGCCCGGGTGCTGGTGATCTCTCAGTCCCGCGTCGGCTATGGAGGCAACACTACGATTGCTGGAGGGGCCGTCGCCGCCGTCCTCAGCCCTTCGAAGGGCCGCCGCGATCCGCTGGATTCGCCCGAGCAGCACCTGGCGGACACCGTTGGCGGCGGCCGGTTCATCAACGACCAGTCCATGGTGCAGACGGTAGCCGACG
>CAJWBT010000495.1 GCA_913020235.1 uncultured Chloroflexota bacterium | reverse complement strand
GGACGTTGGCGACCCGCAGGGCGAACTGGTCCAGGGCGCCGGCGACGGGCACTCCGTACCGCTGGTAGCCGTACCTCCCCAGGTCCTGCACGGTGGTAAGGAGGCCTCCGTCGAGAACTTCGATAGCGTCCACGGTCTAGCTACTGCTCTTCTCGGGTTGTGTGCTGGTAACTCCCCGCCAGAACCTGCTGCTGGATGTCATGGTAGGCCTCCTCTGTGATAGGAACGAACCGGACGTAGTCCCCGGCCGTCACCACTACCGGGGGGTCCCGCTGAGGATCGAAGAGTTGCACAGGCGTCCGGCCGATGAGTTGCCATCCGCCAGGACTTTCGATGGGGTAAACGCCCGTCTGCTGTTCCGCAATGCCCACGGAACCGGCAGGGATGGCGGTCCGTGGCGTCTGAAGCCGGGGAGTGGCGATCCTCTCCGACATGCCTCCCAGATAAGGAAAGCCGGGAGTGAACCCCATCATGTACACCAGGTATTCGGCGCCCGAGTGGATCTGGATGACTTCTTCTGGAGCCAGCCCGTTGTGCTCCGCCACCTCGCCAATGTCCGGGCCGTAATCCCCGCCGTACAGGGTTGGAATCTCCAGCACCCTAGGTGCTTTGAAAGGGGCCTGGTCCAGCTTCTGCTCCAGGGCAGTCAGCCGCTCCTCCAAATCTGAAAGACTCAAACGCAGAGGATCGTAGTAGACCAGCAACGAGCGATAGGTGGGGACCAGGTCCACGAGCCCCGGTATTTCCTGGCTTTCAATGGCCACCAGCAGGTCGCGGACCTTCCGGTTGATCTCGGGAGTGATAGAGTCCCCCAGCTCAACTGCGAGGGCTTTGTCGCCGGCGGGGAGGAATCTGGCGCGCTGGTACATCGGGCGGTGAGAACCGGACCTCGCTAAACCAACTTGCTCAATGGGGTAATCTCGACGCCCGCGGCTTCCAGCTTGGACTTGAGGTCGGCGGCCAATCGAACGGCGCCGGGCGTGTCACCGTGAAGGCAGAGGGTGTTGGCAAGGACGGGGATTTCCTCGCCGCTGATGGCGGTGGCCTTCCCTTCGGTGATCATCTTGATGCTCCGCGCCACCAACTCTTCCGGGTCGTGGATGACAGAGCCCGGTCTGGAGCGGGGGACCAGGGTCCCGTCGGGGTTCAAGGCCCGGTCGGCGAAGGCCTCCAGCGCCACCCGCAGGCCCATCTCCCCGGCCAGGTCGGCCCAGGGCGTACCCGTCAGGACCACCAGGATCATCTGCGGGTCCACCTCCAGCACGGCCTCGCAGATAGCCCTGGCCAGGTCTCCGCCTTCGGCAGCCATGTTATACATTGCGCCGTGGGGTTTGACATGCTGGAGCCCCTTGCTCTTGGTAAAGGCGGCCAGGGCGCCTATCTGGTAGATCACGTCGTTCTTGGCCTCTTCGGGGGAAACCACCATGTTGCGCCGGCCAAAGCCTTGCAGGTCGGGAAAGCTGGGGTGCGCCCCGATGGCTACCCCGTGCTCCTCAGCCAGTTCGACCGTCCAACGCATCCACGTGGGGTCACTCGCGTGGAAGCCGCAGGCGACGTTGGCCGAGGTGATGTACTTGATTACTTCTTCGTCTTGGCCCAGCTTGTACGCGCCGAAACTCTCGCCCATGTCACAGTTCAAGTCGATCTTTCCAGGCATGATCGGAATCCTCCGAGGAATGCTAGTACTCAGTCAACTTGAATCTGCTAGGTGTCATTCTGAGCGAAGCGAAGAATCTGCCCTGGTTGGGAGGGTAACCCTTCCCCAGATTCTTCGGTCGCTGCACTCCCTCAGAATGACAGCCTTTCAAAATCGTGTTGACTAGGTGCTAGAGGTGGCCTTTCCCTGCACAATGGGTATTGTAGCATCACCTCCGGGAGCATACTATACAGACGCCCGGTTGGCGTCCGGTTTGGCTCCGGAGCCTCCGGGCCGTGTGTGAAAGGAAAGGTGAAGCGTCCGTGAGCAGCGCCGAATTGGGAGAGGCCCTGGAAGTCACCCTAGCAGGGGTAGGGACCACGTTCCTGATCCTGGTCCTTTTGATGTTGCTGATCCTGACGATGAAGTGGGTCTCTGGAATACCCTTCGTCCAGAGAAGGACAGGGGCCCTGGCTGCCGCGGAAGCGGCCGGTGTCCGACGCAACAGGGCGCTGGCAGCGGCCATAGCCGTGAGCGCGGCCCTGGCCG
>CAJWBT010000494.1 GCA_913020235.1 uncultured Chloroflexota bacterium | reverse complement strand
AGCTCGCCCTGGGACCTGACGTTTCACGACGGCGCCCTGTACATCGCCATGGCGGGGACCCACCAGCTCTGGTCGATGACGCTGGCCGACGGGTCCATCGGACCCTACGCCGGCAGTGGCCGGGAGTCGCTGGACAACGGCCCATTGGCTACGGCGGCCCTGGCCCAACCCAGCGGCATCACATCTGACGGCACTATCCTATATTTCGTGGACAGCGAGACCAGCTCCGTCCGTTCCGCCGGCCTGGACCCGGCGGGCCGGGTGGGCACCATCGTCGGGCTGGACCTGTTCGTCTTCGGCGACGTGGACGGAGTTGAGGACCAAGTGCGGCTGCAACACCCCCTCGGCATCGCCCACTTTGACGGTGTGCTGTACGTGGCCGACACCTACAACCACAAGATAAAGCGGGTGCTCCCGGCCACCCGCAGCGCGTTCACCTTGCTGGGCGCTGGGGAGCCGGGCCACCGGGACGGTCCGGGGGGCCAGGCCCAATTCTCAGAGCCCAGCGGCCTCAGCATCGCCGGCGGCAAGGTCTACATCGCCGACACCAACAACCACGTTATCCGGGTGGCCGATCTGGAGACATGGGAGGTCACGACGCTGGAGGTAAGCGGGCTGTAGAACCCGGTCGTTCGTGGCTGGCCGCCAAAGAGGCCTAGCCTCCTCCCCGATTGATGACGAAAATCCGGTCCACGTGGGCCAAGTCCTGCTCCACGCTGGTGCCGGCCTCGGGCAGATACCGGTGGACCAGCTCCTCCACCGGGGGCACCTGCTCCGGGTCCAGCTCCAGCAAGATGATTCCGTGGTCGTTGAGCTTGCCGCCGGCCTGGGAAAGCAGCCTTCTTATTGGGTCCAGGCCGTCCGGTCCGCCGTCGAGGGCCTCCCTGGGCTCCCACTGAATCTCCGGCTGCAGCGTGGCGATACGCTCGGAGGGTAGGTAGGGCAGGTTGGCCACGATCAGGTCCACCGAGTCCGGCAAGGGTTCCAGCAGGTCGCCCTTTCCCAGTAAAATGCGATCTGCAACGTTGTGGGCCCTGACGTTGTAGCTGGCCACGTCCAGCGCCCCGTCGGAGGCATCCAGTGCGTAGATTCGGGCAGCCGGCAGGTGAATGGCCATGCTGATGGCGATGGCGCCGGAACCGGTCCCCACGTCGGCGATGGCCAGTTGGGGTGTCTCCATCCCCATGAGGGCCATGAACAGGGCGTGCTCCACCAGGGTCTCAGTCTCGGGGCGGGGAATCATCACGGCGGGCGTAACCAGCAGGTTTATGCCGTAGAATTCCCAGTGGCCCAAGATGTAGGCCAGCGGCTCACGTTTCAGCCGGCGCTCCACCTTGCGGTCCAGGTCCTGCTCCCTCCGGGCCCCGACCTCGGCTTCTTGGTTTGCGAAGATGTCGTGGCGCCGCATCGCCATCAGGTCCATCACCAACACCTCCGCCTCAAGGCGGGCGTCGGGGATGCCTGATGACTCCAGGACTATATGGGTCTGCCGGATGACCTCGCGGAGTGATGCCACGTTGCGGCAGCCGACTCAGGCCAGGGCCTCTTCCAGCATCCGCTCTTGCTCCCAGGTGACGAGCCGGTCGATGATGTCGTCCAGTTCGCCATCCATCATGCGCGGTATGCCGTGGAAGCTGGTGTTGATCCGGTGGTCCGTGATACGGTCCTGGGGGTAGTTGTAGGTCCTGATCTTCTCGGACCGGTCGGCGGCGCCGACCTGGGCGCGGCGGTCCTGGGTTATCTCGGCGGCATGGCGTTCCTGCTCCGCCTCATATAGCCGGGCCCTCAACATTGCCATGGCCTTTTGTTTGTTTTTGTGCTGGGAGCGCTCGTCCTGGCAGACCACCGTTAGCCCCGAGGGCTCGTGAACGATGCGCACCGCCGTGGCCACCTTGTTGACGTTCTGTCCGCCGTGGCCGCCCGCGTGGAAGATGTCGATCCGCAGCTCGCCGGGGTTGACGTTGACCTCGACATCGTCCGCTTCCGGCAGCACCGCCACCGTGGCCGTGGAGGTGTGGATTCGGCCCTGGGCCTCAGTCTCGGGTACGCGTTGCACCCGGTGCACACCTCGCTCGTACTTGAGGCGGCTGAAGGCGCCCTTCCCCCGAACCTCGAAGACGATCTTGTTGAGGCCGCCCAACTCCGACGGGTTGGAGTCCATGACGTCCACTTTCCAGCGGTGAAGC
>CAJWBT010000493.1 GCA_913020235.1 uncultured Chloroflexota bacterium | reverse complement strand
CCCCGGTTGGTGCGGGGCACCAGGCCATAGTGGATGACCAGCTCATCGGACAGGTAATGGCCTTCGGCCACCTTTATCGGGTCCACCTCGCCGATAAGGTCGGCGATGGAAATATCCGGCGTGGCCAGCTTCTCCGAGTAACGGTCCTCCCGGGGGACCCACTCGATCTCAGTAGCGTCTCCTGCCTCGGCCACCTTGTCCCGGCAAGCCCGGCAGATGGGGTTGTAGGGGCTGTCGTTGATCTCACAGCCGGCAATCTTGGGAATGTACTCGTCCAACAGATTGACCATGCTTCGGATCAGGCGAGACTTGGCCTGCCCGCGCTCTCCCAGAAGGATCACGTCCTGCCCAGCCAGAATGGCGTTTTCCAGTTGGGGGATCACCGTGGACTCGAATCCGATGATGCCCGGGAAGACTATCTCCTCCGCCCGGATCTTGGCGATCAAGTTTCTTCTCAGCTCTTCCCGCACCGGAATCACCTGGTAACGGGCCTTACGCAGCTGGCCAATGGTTCGGGACCGGGTCACAGGCGCCATGGTCAACGCTCCATCATCCGCTCGGACACCGAACGTGGGCCCGAGGCGTGCGGCAGTCGTGCAGAATCCTGAAAAAATGTGAGGACGCATCCCGCGTCCGCACCGCTAACAGTATAGCTCATGGCGCCGTCATAGTTCAGCCCTGAGGCGGCGGCGCCCGCCGAGGTTCCCAAGTTGCCCGGCCTGCCCTATAATTATAATCAATATTCGATGGGGCGGAGTCGCGACTATGTTTCATCGTTTCGTTCCGATGATGTTCTTTATGGCGCCGCGCTTTCTGCCGGTGATCATTCGATATATTCGCCTGATATGGCGGCTTACCTTCGACAGGCGGGTTCATGTTGTTCTGAGGGCGTTGGCCCCTCTGGCCATTATCTACGTCATATCCCCCATCGACCTGGCTCACGACTGGAAGGTCCCGTTCCTGGGCAAAGCCGACGACGTGATCGTTCTCGGCCTGGCGGCGCTGCTGCTCACCAAGCTTGCTCCTCAGCACGTGGTCGACGAACACCTGGGCAAGCCCCCCATCTCCAACCGGCCCGAGGACAAAGACCCATCGAAGGTGGTGGACGGCTCCGCCAGGCTCATCGACGAGAAGTAGCCTCCGGCCGGGGCGCATCCCGGCCGGCGAAGCGATGGGCTTGGCATTGCCCGCGGACCCGGCCCGAGCCGGCGGCGGGGAACCGCGGCGTCTTTGCCGGCAAGTCTCCCCTAGGCCTCGACGAACCCAGCGCGTTTGTATGGCAGCAGGACCACCAGCCACCGAGCCAATCGTTCCCACTACCGGGATGGGCCTGTACGTGCACGTTCCGTTCTGCCAGACCAGGTGTCCTTATTGCGACTTCAACACCTACCAGGGGATTGAAAACCTTATCGCGCCGTACCTGGAGGCCGTGACCACCGAGTTCGGCCTCTGGGGCCGGGTGCTGCAACGCCCGGCGGTCAACACTGTGTTCTTCGGCGGAGGTACGCCCTCCTATCTGCCCGACGGCGCTATCGGCCGGATGCTGGCGGCGGCCCGAGCCGCCTTCGATGTCCAAGGGGATGCCGAGGTAACGCTGGAGGCCAATCCGGGCGACTTGAACCAGGCCGCCTGCCGGAGGTTGCTCTCGCAAGGAGTCAACCGGCTCAGCATGGGCGTCCAGAGTCTGGACGACGGTCTGCTGACCCTGTTGGGCCGCCGCCACAGCTCCGATGAAGCGGTGAAGGCGTTCCAGGCCGCCCGCGACGCCGGGTTCACCGACATCAGCCTGGACCTGATGTACGGGCTGCCCCACCAGTCCCTGGCCCAATGGAGGGAAACGCTGCGGGCCGCGGTTTCCCTCGGCCCCACCCACCTATCGCTCTACGCCTTAACCCTGGAAGAAGGGACCCCCATGCACCGCCGCGTAATGCAGGGGGAGCTGCCGGAGCCGGACCCGGACCTGGCGGCCGACATGTACGGCCACGCACGGGAATCGCTGGCCGGAGCGGGGTACCACCACTACGAGATTTCCAACTGGGCGCGGCCCGGCCACGTTGCGCGGCACAACCTGGCCTACTGGCTAAACCGGGCCTATCTCGGCGTGGGGCCCGGCGCCCACTCCCGGCTGGGAAGCTACCGGTTCTGGGAGGAGAATTCGCCCCGGACCTATATTTCGCGGGTGAAGCG
>CAJWBT010000492.1 GCA_913020235.1 uncultured Chloroflexota bacterium | reverse complement strand
GTCACCGCCGCCGCTACGCGGCCTCAGCGTAAGTGGCCGGTTCGCCGGGTTGGCGAGCCAATAGCTGGTCAACTGTAGCTGGTGCAGCGTGTCTGCGAGATAAGACGCTTCGGAATTGGTTTGGGCCAACTGGGTGGTCAAGGTGGAGTTCTCGCCGTTAACATCGCTCACTTGGGCTACCAGAGTGGAATTCTCGGCCGCCAGAGTTTCCACCCGGTTGGAAACGCGTATGTTCATAAAGACGGCGAGGGTGAAAAGGGCGACGACCACCGCCGCTGCCACGGGCACCAGCAGTCTGGCCGTTTGGGGCCAGGAGTGGGCCGGGGACGGCGCCTCCCCGGCGAGTGTGTCCGGGACCCTGGTTTGGGCAATTGCGTGCATGAGGCGGGAACGAACCGCAGGGTCCGGCTGCTGGTAGGCGACCACCTGGGCCAGCTTCGCGGCGGTGCTTTGAAGCTCGGCGGCCAACTGGCGGCACTGGGGGCATTCATCCAGGTGAGACTCCACGTGAGCCGCATCCCCCTGATCCAACGTATCCAGGGAATAGGCGGCCAATAGCTCGTCCGGATGGGGCCGGCCGTGAAGATCACTCGATGACATCTTGCTCTAACACAGCTCGCAATTTCTGCATCGCGAGACGTACTCTGGTCTTTATAGTTCCCAGGGGCTGGTCCAGCTTTTGGGCCATTTCAGATTGGGAGTACCCTTCGAAATAGGCCAAGAAGATTACCTCCCGCTGGGTCGGCGGCAGGCCGGTCATGGCCTTGAAGATACGCTCCCGTTCCAGGTTTTGCACAACCTCATCTTCAGTAGAGGCCTGGCCGGAGGGGAGCAATTCCAGCGTTTCATAGCCTCCGGGATCGGTGTGAGCAATGGTCCGCCGGCGGGAGCGGATTACGTCGACGATCTTGTGGTGGGCAACGCTCATAATCCAGGCACGTGGGTGGCCCCGGTCGGGTTTGTAGCTGGAAGCTCGGAGCCAAATATTGAGGAAGATCTCCTGGGTCACTTCTTGGGACAGCGCCTCTTGTTTCAGCATGTACATGGCCAGCGAGTAGACCGGGGTGGCGTATCTGACGTAAAGAGCCTCCAGCGCGTCCTTATCGCGCAGCGCAACCTTTTCGATGAGTTCGTGGTCCTCCGGCCCTTGATGATCCACGATCTCAGGACTCTACACGGCCGGGACAGCGGGGCCACCCACAAGCGTATACGTGGCCGGCGGAGAGCTGGATTGCCGACATCCCGCTAGGCCGCCGGGCTGTCAAACAGATCATCCATGGGTTGGAACCCGATTGAAGGGGACCGATGCCCTCCAAGATCAATCATTCGCGGCTTGGACCTCTTTGAGCCGGCTCCTGAAAAAGTCGTAGCGCCGGGCCGCATGCTGGACCGCGGTTTCCACGTCCTCTTCCAGCATATACCGTTCGTCCACCAGTTTGCCGGCTGCGCCCCGGACCCGCTCCAAGTAGTCGTCCCTGGAGGCGTAGCGCTCTTCGATGGAGAGGCGCGGGTCGCCCGATGTCTCCCGTTCCTCCCGGTTTGGTGGGAAGGGCATGGTGGACCCGATCATTGGTATGGTCTGCCCCGGTCCCCCGATATCCGGGTGGCGGGTGTTCCAGCCGGTGTGGGTCCCCAGGGGCACCGTGAGGTCGGGGAGCCGGATACCGGCAAGCTCGTTGCCGTCCTGGTCTACCGCGGAGACCAGATTTGGATAGGGTTTGCCGACCGCCGCCGGCAGCCGCGTGGCCACCCCTTGGTCCAGGCCGAAATCGAGCCGGCATAGGTAGCGTGGGTGGGCGGGGAAGTCCACCTCCGGGAACCCCCGAAAGGCCGCCGCTGTGTCTTCCGGCAGCACCGCCGTACGGTCGTCTATTCGCGGATGCCGGCTCGGAGGAGGCGCCTCCCCGTGACTTACCCAGCGGTCCAGATTGAAAACCGCCGCCCGGAGCAGAGGCGTCAAATCGACGGAGTTGAAGGCATGCTGGCCCCGTGCGCCGTTAGCCGGATCGATGTCGTCCAGGGGGAACTTGGCGGAAGAGTGGTGGGTCCCGGCGAAGTGGTAGATTCGGACCGATTCCGATGCGGTAAGGTCGCGGCTCCCGGTGACGTCGGTGTGGATCAGCGCCGCGTGGCCGCCCCAGTACTCGGCGGCGGTGTTGGTGAAGAACACTTTGGGCAGCTTGCCCGA
>CAJWBT010000491.1 GCA_913020235.1 uncultured Chloroflexota bacterium | reverse complement strand
GCGCCAGCCCCTCCACCAAATGGATCTTCCCCATGGAGTTCACCTCCATGCTGTCGCCTTTCCTGGGCATGGGCCAAAGCAACCAGCAGCAGGCGGACGGCGGCGGGTCCTAGAGTCCGCTGCGAGGGCACTGCGTCTGTTTCCCGGAGGGCCTCATTCTTGCAAGGGTGAGGCCCTCCGGGCATCTCCGAGAAAAGCGCTGCCGCTGACGTTCTCTCGACGGGGCTTAGGGCCCCACCGCGGGAAGCATCATGAAACAAATCTCCTGGGAAGGTGACGGCAGTTTCCGGCGGGGCACCCGCCCAGATACAAAGAAAACAGGCCAGGCTTCTCTCCCAGGTTTGACCGAGAAGCCTGACCCATTAGGGGTCCCTGTCCGGGCCGGCGGTCAGCCCGATGGCTGGATGAGGCCGAAATTGTCGTCGTCGCGTTGGTACAACACGTTGTACTGGTCCGATTCGTCGTTCAGGAACATAAAGAAATGGTGGCCGAGCAGCCTCATCTGGAAAGCGGCCTCGTCCACCGTCATCGGCTTCATGTTGAACCGCTTGATCCGCACCAGGTTGCCGTCACTCAACTCCTCTCCTTCAAATGGGCTGGCCTGAGGGGCCGCGTCTTCGGCCTGTTGTGCCCCGAGAGAAGCACCCTGCCGCGCACGCTCGCTGCGATAGGTCCGGCTCTTATACCGCTCGATCCTCCGGGCCAACGCTTCGGCCACCGAGTTGATGGCCGACTCGGTGTTGGACGCCCGTTGCTCAGCGCGGAGGATGGAGCCGCTTACATCGAGGGTTACCTGGGCCACCACCCGGTCTCGCTGGGAGCGCGTGGGCTCGGAAGCCAGCTCCACCTCGGCCCTGGTAATCCCGGGGAGATGCCGGCCGATGCGGCCCAGCTTTTCGGTAACGTGCTTACGGACCCCGTCGCTGATCTCCACGTTTCTGCCGTGTATTTGCAGCTCCAATGTCCCTACCTCCTTCACCTGATCGGCTCTAAGCCTTCTGTCCCCCTACCCTTAGTTTAGCCACTAACCGGCGGGTGAATCAAGGATGCTCCGCGTCGGAACGCCTCCAGCGGCTGACAACACCCGTGATCAGCGGCCGTCGCAATGGGATCGGGTGGGAATTCACTCGGAACATAGCGCGCTCAGCGCGGCTTTCGATGCTGAAAGGGGACCGGAGCAGGCGAGGCTGGTCCTTCGCGGTCCGTCTCCGGCGGTTGGGGGCTCAGGCTGGAAGTTCATCCACAAATGGGGAAAGGCGCAGGCGGATGGCCTCGGGGCGCATTGCCAAGGTCATGGAATAGCCGGGGCCTCCCTTGACGAGAGGTCCACCGGCCGGAAGGGGCCTCAGCAGGGGAGCTTCGGCAAAACCACCCTGCCTTCTTCGGGAGTGCCGAGGGTATCTGTCGCGTCTTGAGTGTGGAGAAAGCCCGTATAGGCGTTCAACACCGCGTCGCAGGTGTTGCGGTCCAGTCCGTCCAGGTGGGGGCTCAAGCCCTGAATCAAGGGGTCCAGCCGCTCTTTCAAGAATACCAGGCTCTCCGCGCTGTTCTTTGGCGGCACTTTATCCCCGAAGAGGATTACCTTGGTGGCGTGGGGATAGGCCTCAATGACTTCCAAGCCCAGCCCGCTCAGCAGGCGGCTCAGCTCCATGCTCCGGTATATCAAGTTGCGGATGATAGAGCCCTTGTTGGTGAAAAAGCAGCTTATCCCCATGCGAGATAGCTCCAGTTCCGACTGACGGCCCTTCCGCAGAGGAACCGTGAAATGGCAGTCGCATGAGGTTTCCAAACAGCATAGGCCGGCCGGCAGCCCCAGGGGAGCGCCAATGGCGATGAGTTCGGGCTTGTGGCACTCGGCGATTTGCACAAGCTCCTGGTCATCGCGAAAACTGTCGATGAATTTTACGCACGATTGCCTGTCCAACCCAACCACCGTGCTGGGACGTTTGGACGAGGCCCTGAGGTCGACTCCTAGAATCAACATCTTGATACTCCGATATAAAAAAAGGTGGTCGAAAGCCGCCTACCGTCGAGGAACGGTCACCCCCATCGCCACCACCGCAGGCGGTCTCGCCCTGCCAGGAAAGGGTCCGGAAAAGATTAGGTAGAATCGACAATTACGCGCCCCAGATCACGGCAGCGACCAGATGCAGGGCTGCCAGGAAGTAGAGGCTCCTACGGTCGTACC
>CAJWBT010000490.1 GCA_913020235.1 uncultured Chloroflexota bacterium | reverse complement strand
CATCCTCACCCTGGAGGACACCGACGGCCTGGACCTGACCTGGGGCAACTGGGAAGCCGCCATGGAGCTGGTCAACCGTACAATCCGAAAGGAGGGCATCGGGGCCAAGCTTGCCCTGGGGGCCAAGGCAATGCCCGAGGCCCTGGGCAGCGAGAAGGGGCTGGTGGAGGAGATGCGGGCCAAGATCCTGGACGTAAAGGGCGCCGGGGTCGTGACCCATGACCAGAGGCAGTTCTGGAGCGTGCTTTTCGGCGAGCTGGTGGCGGGTACCGGTCCCTCGATCCAGGGCGCGGGCGCGGATAGGAATATCCTGCCTGAGCTGGGTTACATGGAGACCACGCCAGGGGTCGCCCACAATGCCGGTGAGGCTCTGGGCAAGGTGGAGCCCGTTCGCCGGTCCCAGTTCGCCAAGCTGTTTTGGGACAGCCTGGGAATATGCATGTTCAGTGCGCGAGGGGTCAACGACTCCTTGCGCCTCACCAGCCAATGCTTGGCCCAGGGCGTGGGCTGGGAAGACTTTGACACCCAGGAGGCCATGACTGTCGGCGAGCGGGTTGCCAACCTGATGCGGCTGGTGTACGCCAGGCGGGGGTTCCAGAAGCAGGACGAGTTTGACATCTCGGAGAAACACCTTGAGCCACCACCCGCCGGCCCGTCCAAGGGCCTGAGCATCAAGCCTTATCTGCCCGCCATGGTGGACGAGTACTACGGCCAGATGGGCTGGAACGTGGACACGGGGTTGCCGACTCCCGAGACCCTTCGCCGGCTGGGCATGGAAGAGTTCCTCCGGGACGTGAGCAGGACGTAGCAGCCGGGGGCATTCAAAGGGGCTAGTACTAAGTCAACCTGAAACTGATAGATGTCATTCTGAGTAAAGCGAAGAATCTCGTTGTTACGCTGAGATTCTTCGTCGCTCCGCTCCTCAGAATGACATCCTGTTAAAACCAAGTTGACTGAGTACTAGCACATAGTCAACTTGGTCTTGGTGCACGGCCTGGCGCCCCCATCCAAACCGCTCGGCTGAACTCACGGCGAAGCCATTCCCCTCGATAGAGGGAGGCCGGGATGGGAGTGTGGGCAAACAGAAACTGGCGGGACCAGGATAACCGTGTGCCGGCCTGGGTCCGCCGGTTCAACTGTCGAGTGCGGCAGGGGACCGAAGGAGTCCCGTGCCCTGACACCGGGAACGGCCAGAGATGAATATGTCCGGAAAGCAGGACAAATCCCGCCCTCGACCCCTTCTCAGCGATGTTCGCATTGTCGCGGTGGAGCAGTATGGGGCTTTGCCCTGGGGGACGATGCTCCTGGGAGACTTGGGGGCCGAAATCATCAAGATCGAAAACCCGGACACGGGCGGCGACATCGGCAGATACGTGCCTCCCTACACCGGCGATCAAGACAGCCTGTTCTTCCAGAGTATCAACCGGAACAAAAAGAGCATCACGTTGAACCTGAAGCATCCCCGGAGCAACGAGATCCTCCATCCGCTGGTGGCCGGTTCGCAAGCCGTCATGAACAATTTGAGGGGCGACCTGCCGGACCAACTGGGCCTGACCTACCAGACTCTCGGCGAGGTCAACGCCGCCATCGTTTGTTGCTCTCTGTCGGCCTTTGGGCGGGGTGGTGCGCGCGCCGCTGAACCGGGATACGACTACTTGATACAAGGCTATGCCGGCTGGATGAGCCTGACGGGAGACCCGGATTCGCCGCCGGCCAAGTCCGGCCTGTCGCTGGTTGACCTGAGCGCTGGAGAAATGGCGGCGTTGGGGACCGTCAGCGCCATCCTCAGTGCCCGGGCGACCGGCGCCGGTTGTGACGTGGACGTTAGCCTTTTCGATGCCGGTTTTTCCCAACTGGCTTACGTCGGCGCTTGGCACCTGACGAGGGGCTTTCAACCTCAAAGGCTTCCCGATTCGGCGCATCCGTCCCAGGTGCCTTGCCAGGTATTGCCGACCAAAGACGGGTGGTTGGTGGTGATGTGCGCGAAGGAGAAATTCTACCGTAACCTGGTAATCGCCTTCGGAGCCCCCCACCTGGCGGAAGACCCGCGCTTTCTGACCTTCGCGGACCGCCTCCAAAACCGAGAGGAACTGGTGCCGGTTCTCAAAGAGCTTTCCCGGCGAAGGACAACCGGGGAATGGCTGCAGCTTCTTGCCGGACGGGTCCCCTGCGCCCCGGTGAATACGGTG
>CAJWBT010000489.1 GCA_913020235.1 uncultured Chloroflexota bacterium | reverse complement strand
GCCAGCTCCAGAAGCTGCTTGGCCACTCGGGTGGGCACGTCCAGAAAAGCCAGGTCGCCCAGCATCTGGTTCACGTTGCGCAGCCGGCGGGTCAGCATGCCGGTGGTGTCCGCGACCACTTCAGGGTGCCGATCGAAGAAGTCCAAGAAATCTTCCCGGTACAGGGTCAGGGTCTCGACAGTGTCTATCGCCGAGGCCGTCGCCGAGCGCTTTTCCCCGTCCAGCAGCGCCATCTCGCCGAAGCACTCTCCCGGTTGAAGCAGGGCGATGTCCTTCTCCCGGCCGTCTTCCGAGGTGATGGAGATCCGCACTCTGCCGTGGACGATAATGTGCAACCGGTCCGCCGGGTCGTCCTGGTGGAATACAACCTCTCCCCGCTGGTAGCGGCGCCGATGTAATTTGCCGGTAAGGGGCTGAAGCTGTTCCGGATTCAGGTTTGAGAAGATGGGAACCGTGGTTAAAAACTCTGCATCGGCCATAGCGGGCACATTATACCATCCTCGCCGGGTGCAGCGCCCTATGATAGTTGCTCGCTGAGCCGGGAGGGCCTCAAGGTCTTTTGATTTTCCTGGGTGATGCCGGCATCCGAATGCTGGGTGAGGGGCCTCACCATGGCGGGCCGTGGGGCCAGATGCTATAATTTTTCCTGCCTGGTTCCGGCGGCGAACCCTTTCCCTTGGCTGGAGCCGGACTGGGTCCCTAAGACCGGCTTAGGTTCAAAAGGGCGGCGGGGCGGCTGGGAAGCGTCTCCCCGGTCCCCTTTGGCCAATTGAACAAGTGGCAGGGAATGGCACCAGCAGAGGAGCGGAGGAGGCATGCTAAGACTTTCCAAGCAAAACCTCAGGACACCCGGACCCACACCCGTGCCCGACGACATCATGGAGGCGATGGCCAACCCCATGATCAACCACCGGGGCCCCGAGTTCTTGGACCTGATCTCCCGGACCACGGAGCAGCTCAAACAGGTGTTCCTGACCAAGAACGACCTGTACATTCTGACCGCGTCGGGGACCGGGGCGCTAGAAGCTTCGATAGTGAACACCCTGTCCCCGGGCGACAAGGTGCTCTCGGCCACCGCCGGGGCCTTCGGGAACCGTTACACCGATCTGGCCCGGACCTACGGAGCTGAGGTGCAGCACCTGGATTTCGAATGGGGCGCCGCCGTCGACCCGGACTCGATCCGCCGGGCCTTGAAGGACGATCCGGCCATCAAGGCCGTGATCGTAACCCACAACGAGACATCCACCGGTGTCACCCACCCCCTGGAAGGTATCGCCCAGGTGGTCAAAGGCGAATTCAATAAGCTGCTGCTGGTGGATGCGGTCAGCAGTCTGGGCTGCGTTCCCGTGCTGGTGGATGGGTGGAACTGCGACATGGTCGGGACCGCGTCTCAGAAGGGATTCATGATCCCTCCGGGCCTGTCCTTCATCAGCGTCAGCGCTGCCGCCTGGGAGGCCCAGAAGACGGCCGCCATGCCCCGGTTCTACTTCGACCTCAAGGAGGCTCAGAGCTACCTGGAAAGGGGCCAGACGCCGTGGACCCCCAACCTGTCCACCCTGTATGGCCTGTCCTTGGCCCTTGATAAGCTGCTGGCCGAGGGAATGGAGAACGTGTTCCAGCGCCACGCCGGCCTGGGCCAGTTCACTCGCGACGGGGTCAAGGACCTGGGGCTGGAGCTGCTGGCCCAGGACGAAGCCTACGCCTCCAACACGGTTACCGCCATCAAGATCCCCGAAAGCGTGGACGGCGCCAAACTCGTGGGCCTGATGCGCACCGAGGAAAACGTGGTGCTGGCCGGCGGGCAGGGCAAGCTCAGCGGCAACCTCTTCCGCATCGGGCACCTGGGGTACGTGTCTCGCGAGGATATAGAAGAGGTGCTGGAGGCCCTCAAGGTGGTGCTGCCCAAGGTTGGTTTCAGCGCCCGTTAGGGCGCTTTGGGTCCTCTTCTCTGCAGGGGAGAGGTCCTACAAATGGGCTTTGCCTCAAAACTGTCATTCCGAGGAGCGAAGCGACGAGGAATCTGGTGCGGGGTTCCTCCATGGCAGCCTGGACCCATCACCCCAGACCCCTCGCTTCACTCGGGGTGACACATTCCAGGGTACTGTTGAGGCAAAGCCCCGCAAATGGGACTCTGCCCGTCACAATAGGCTGCCCTCAAGCTGGTTGATCACCAGCCCCGTGGGCAGCTTGGGGTAGAAGAAGGT
>CAJWBT010000488.1 GCA_913020235.1 uncultured Chloroflexota bacterium | reverse complement strand
GTCAACGCCGGTTCCGAAGTGGAGTTCCACAACCCGCCGGTCCCCGGCAAGACGATCAAAGTCACCGGCAGAATTGCCGATAAGTACTCGCGGCGCGACAAGCCCTATCTGGTAATTGAGGCCACCGCCGTCGACGAAGATGGGCGCTTGCTGGAGAGGATGCGCACCTACCAGATGAAAAAACCGGATGAGGTGGGGAAGAAGTGGGGGCCGGGAGGCTAGAGCCAGGCCATCAAGTCCCGTCGCAGCCCGAGCAAATCATCTACGATTGGGCCATCCCGTGGAGCCTTGCGGTACCCGCGGTCAGAGGGGGCATCTAAAGAAGCCCGGAGGCGGCCCGCCAGAGAGCTGAGTGCCACATTCTTGGTACTCAGCTTCTTCTTGTAACCGGCGTTGCCGGTACTGTTCTTCGGAAGCCATTCGGCTGTGTACGGGCGATTGGCCAATCTCCCCTACAGGACAGGCTTGTCAAACCACCGGCCCTTAGCCTGTCGAAGAAGACCGCGTTCCAGGGCCTGGCCTTTGAAACCGCTATTTGGGGTTTTACTGCCACCGCCACTCGATCTTTCTGGTCACCATCGCGCCGTGCGCACTGTCGATGAACAAGCAGTTGGCGCCGGGGGAAGGCCAGCCGCCGCTGACCAGGATGCTGAGAAATTTCGGGGCGAGTATGGCTGGGACCAGGGCGTCGTCGTTATCGATGTTCACCAGGTCCGCCCACCAGTAAGACTTCGTGGCGCTCCCGCCGGTCTTTTTCAAGTCGCGGACCGAGCGCTGCGCCTTCTCGATCATGGCGTCTCGCACCTGGGTCTTGCTCCAGCCGGCTTCGGCGAACACCTGGGCCGCCAGGGGGTTCATCACCGACAGCTTGTGGGTGGCCTCATGCATGTGGCCCAGGCGATCGAAGCCCCGGGCAAATCTGGTCACCAGATCGTCCAATGATTGCTCCAGGCCGGCTCCGGTGCCAATCTGCTCGTGTCTTCCGGCGGGGAACATGGTTATGGCGCTGTCCTCCGGCTTGAGACCCGCTTCGCTGACGTGGAACTGCTCCCATGGGTTGCCGTCGCCGGGCGGCCGTTCCGCCAGAAGAAAACAGTACTTCCCCAGGT
Organism: uncultured Chloroflexota bacterium; assembly: GCA_913020235.1. Next base: position 1,096 of record CAJWBT010000488.1, on the reverse strand, counting down.
GGCCAAAGGTGGCGTGGGAGAGCCGCTCCGCCCGGCCCAAGCCGCTGTTCCACAAGATCAGCGCGATGGCTCTACCGATGGTGCCGTTGGCCCGGCTGCCGTCACCGGAGGCTGCTCCACGGTCATAGTTGAAGCCCAATTGGTTGACGACCGGGCCCGAGATTATGGCGCAGGGCACGGCTCCCGCCGTACTGGTCTGAACCTGCATCAACTGGAACTCGTCCGCCAACATCGCCTGGACCGCGGCGATCACGATGGGAACGTACTCCGGCTTGCACCCGGCCATGGCGCAGTTGATGGCGACCTGCTCCATGGTGGCCACCCCCTCACCGGGAGGGATGACGCCTATGACTTCCGCAGGGTCCCGTTCCAAATAGGCGAGGATGTCGCCTACCCGCCTCTCCGTGGGCGGAAGCACGGGCAGCCCGTCACTCCACCCCTCCCGGTAGGCAAGGTCGGCGAACTCATCGATGTCCATTCCCTGGAAAGTTTTCGTGGATAGCTTTGCCATGATGCCTCTACTCCCACGTCCAGTCGATTTTGCGGGTCGCCTGCTGGCCATGGGCGGTCACCAGGCGGAGACAGTAGCCGGGGGCCGCCGACCAGCCTCCCGTGACCAGGATATGGAGTTCCTCCCGGACCGGCCTCGGCCCCGTCGCGCTGGGCATGGTGAGCTGGCCGGTGTAGTCCCTCCGTTCATGGAGGGTCTCCGTGGTGACGGCCCGGAACCAGGGGTTGGCCCGCTCCATGATGGCGTCCCTGAAGTCCTTCTTGCTCCAGCCGGCTTCGGCGAAGGCGTTGGCAACGTGTGGGTTGAGCACCAGCATTTTCTGGAAGCTTCCGAGAGTGATGGAGTCGGCCAGGACATCCACCTTGTCGGCCAGGGTGTTGCCGCCAATCCCGTCGCTGATCTGGTCCTGGGTCCGGGAGGGAAACATGGTTACGGCGCTGTCTTCGGGACCGAGGTCCGCCGCCGTGACGTGGAACTGCTCCCACGGGTTGCCGTCGTCCGGTGGCCGCTCCGCCATCACGTACGAGTAGCGCCCGATATGCCCGAACGTCGAAGCCGACAGCGCGCCGGGACGGGACTGGGCGA
>CAJWBT010000487.1 GCA_913020235.1 uncultured Chloroflexota bacterium | reverse complement strand
TCCACGTAGGACGAAGTGGTTATCTCACCCATGACCACCACTAGCCCGTTGGTGACACAGGTCTCGCACGCCACCCTCCCCATCGGGTCGGTGCGTAACACCGCGTCTAACACACCGTCGGAAATCTGGTCACACAGCTTGTCCGGATGACCCTCGGTGACCGACTCCGAGGTCAGCAAATACTTTGGGGATTCATTGAACAGTAACGCCATGCACTTCTCTCCTGAGTGGACTGGAACCTAAGTCCCTTCTTCCCAGCTATCCTGGTATTTCTGTTGCTCCGGGGAAAGGGCATCTATCTGGATACCCAATGCTTGAAGCTTGAGGCGACCCACCTCCGCGTCGGTCTCCTTGGGGACATCGTACACCTGGGCCGTCAGCTTACCCTTGTTCTTGACGATGTACTCGGCGCAGAGGGCCTGGTTGGCGAAGCTCATATCCATCACCGCCGACGGATGGCCTTCGGCCGCCGATAGGTTGATCAGCCGGCCGTCGGCCAGCAGATGCAGCTTCCGGCCGTCTTTCATCACGTACTCGTCGACAAACGGCCGCACTTCCCGCTGGCCGGTGGCCATCTCCTGCAGGGCCGGAATGTCGATCTCCACGTTGAAGTGGCCGCTGTTGGCCAGGATCGCTCCGTCGGCCATGACCTCCAGATGCTCCCGGCCGAGGGCGTGAAGACCACCGGTCACGGTGATAAACACCTCCCCGACCCTGGCGGCATCGACGCCCTTCATCACGGTGAAGCCGTCCATTACCGCTTCCAGGGCCCGGACGGGGTTGATCTCGGTGACAATCACGTGGGCGCCCATGCCCCGGGCCCGAGAAGCCACGCCCCGGCCGCACCAGCCGTACCCAACCACCACCACCCGGCGTCCCGCCCAGAGGAGGTTGGTGGCCCGGGTGATCCCGTCCAGGGTGCTCTGGCCGGTGCCGTACCGGTTGTCGAAGAAGTGCTTGGTCTCCGCCTCATTCACCGCGATGACGGGGTACCGGAGCTGGCCTGCCTTGGACATCGCGTTGAGGCGGATCACCCCGGTGGTTGTCTCTTCGGTCCCCCCTACCACTTCGCCCAGCAACTCGGAGCGCTGGCGGTGCAGGGCGGTCACCAGGTCGGCGCCGTCGTCCATCGTGATGTGGGGATTGTGGTCCAGGGCTGAGCCGATGTGCCCATAGTAGGTCTCGTCATCCTCGCCCTTGATGGAGAACGTGGGGATCCCATACTCCTTCACCAGGGCGGCGGCCACGTCATCCTGGGTGCTCAGGGGGTTACTGGCGCACAGGACCAGGTCGGCCCCTCCCGCCACGAGGGTCATCGCCAGGCTCGCTGTCTCGGTGGTGACATGCAGGCACGCCGCCAAGCGGACCCCGGCCAGTGGCTTCTCTCGGCTGAAACGCTCGCGGATAATCTGCAGCACCGGCATTTCCCGCGCGGCCCAATCGATGCGTTTGATCCCTGCGTCCGCCAGGGAGAGGTCTTTCACGTGCCCGTCAACTCGTTGCGATGCCAATGGTTTTCTCCTTTTCTGTCGCCCGCCGGCTTAAGGGATGTTGCCGCCTATGGGTTGTCGCCATAGGAAGTGGGGTGATTGCCGTCGATCCACGCCGGCGTGCCATCCTCGATGTTGTACAGGTTCTCGGTATCGTATCCCATGGAAGCGGCCAGCTCGCAGCCCAGGCCGCTGCGCACACCGATGGCGCAGATGAAGAGCAGCTTCTTGCCCTGGGGCACCTCGTCGATGCGGTCGGTAAGATCGTCGATCGGAACATGGATGGCGCCGGTCACGTGGCCGGTCACCCATTCGTCATCGCGCCGCACGTCCACCACGACGGTGTTGGCTGCATCCGCGTCCAACATCTCCTTGGCCTCATTGGAGTCAATACGGTAGTAGGGTTCACCAGGGTCTCGCCTGGCCATTGATTCTCCTCCTTGGACCTTCAGCTCATGTACTTGCCCACGATGGGGGCCAGCTTACGTTTGAACTCCTCCCGGACATGCTCCGGAGGGGTGATGATGGCTGATTTCAAGGCCGACGCGCAGGAACAGTCCCGCTCTCCGGCGAGGCGGGGCACAACCTTGCGCAGCAAGTCCTTCGAGGTGGCCACGTTCTTGGTCAGGTTTTCTATCACCATTTCCACCGTGACCGCCTCAGCACCTTGACGCCAGCAGTCGTAGTCGGTGATCCAGGCCATGGTGGCGTAGCAAATCTCCGCCTC
>CAJWBT010000486.1 GCA_913020235.1 uncultured Chloroflexota bacterium | reverse complement strand
CGGCCATGCCTATGGTGTGGAAACCCATCGCGGTAAGGATCCGCTCGGCGCCAAGTCCGTCCAGCACGGCAAAGGGTTTCCCCGCCTGCCACGCCGCCAGTTCATCCTTCCGGTGGTCCACCCAAATCTCGTAGAGCAACTTGTTGCTGGCCAGCAAATTAGGATCCGGGTTCGCTTCGATCTTCTTGACCCGTCGCTCGTATTTGGCTATTTCCCTCTCGAAAAAGTTCATCGGTTGCCCTCCCTTGCAGAATAATTGTTTTGGGCCCGAGAATGGCGCTCCCGGCCTGCCCTGTCACGACGTGCGGGCACCGGGTGTGGGCCGGGTGGACAGGGGCCAGCTATGCGTGGACCTTCAGCACCTCCAAGAAAGCGCCGACCCTGGTGCGAAGCTGCCCCATGTTGGTCAGGGCGTAGTCCCGCAGGATTGTCACCACAGGGATACCCGCCTCTTTCAGCCGGGACTCAAAGTAAACGACCCCATAGAGGCGAGGCTGGCAGTACATCTGGGGAAATTCAAGGACGCCGTCTATCCGCCAGTCGCGTGCCCAGCCTATCACCTGGTCCAACTGCTTTTCCCAAAAGTCGGCCCGGGCATTGGGCACGTCCAGCAGGTAGTGGCGGGCCAAGGCTTCCAGGGGCGGCAGGTTGGTGTCCACCTGGCCCCAGCAGGAGCCGGTGCCGGTGTCCATGTCGTCCATCGCCACTACACAGCCGGCGCTCTCTATCATCTCCATGTAGCCGGGGTGGTCCAAGTGTTCGGATGAGACCATGAGCCGCGGGCGCGTGCTCACGAAGGTGGCCTTTCTCTCCCCAAGGTAGGGCAGCAACGCCTTCAACTCCCGATTGAGATCATCAGGGGGCAGGCCGAAGGCCGCGGTGGTGATGGACAGGTACTCGGCGCCAGACAGAGGGGGCACGTCACGCTTGCGCAGCTCGTATATCTCCTGGAAAAGCCTGCGATTCTCATTGTAGAGTTCAATCGCGTCCCCCAGGGCCTGGTCCGTTATCTTCACCTTGAAGTGGTCTTCGATGGCCGTCCGCAGCTCCTGGAGTTCTTCCGCGAAGTAGTTAACACTGGTGGCAATATCCTTGTGCGGGACGTGCAGGTACCGCAAGAACGGGACCTGCTTCTTGTGCTCCATCACTCCGTGTAACCGGCGCATGTCATCGTCCTTGAAGGAGATGACGGCGCCGGCTAGGAAGTCCAGGTCTCCCGAGAACATGGACTCCAGCACGTGGGTGCAGAAGCCGCACGCATTCTGGGGGCGGTACACGTCTGCCCTGGGGACGGCGGCGCGCCAAGTGCCGCTGATGCGCCAGGACTGCAGGCCCCCGGCCCACAGGAGTTCGTTGGCCATGAAGTGACAAACCGAGCCCACAATCTGCCGGCCCTGTTTTTTCAGCTCTCTCCCCCGGGCGACCCTTTCCTCTTCGCCGTTGGCCGCCAGCAATTGCTGAAGCCTGGCCTCCATTTCAGTGTTTTGCAAAGTGGCACCCCTTTCTCACGTTGAGTGCGCTACATCCTCGCGGCTCCGTGCTGGGCCTTCCCATCCCCGGAGTAAAAGAGTGGTGCAGGCGCTACCTACCCAATTCATGATTCACTCCGAGGTCCTCAGACCGGTTCTGCTCCCGCCGCCCCCATGCTGATCCCGACCGGGTTCGCCCCGACCACCGCGCCGGTCAGGGCCAGGTCTTTGGCGAAGACGGCGGCTCCAACGGCTCCGACGATTTGAGGCTCGAACGCCAGTTGGGCATTGACGCCCAGCACGGTTTCCACTCTGGTCACGATGCCGATGTTCTTGGCTACTCCGCCGCTGATGGCGAACTCTTCCTCTATCCCCCCGTTGCGGGCCAGCAGGCTCTTGATGCGCCGCACCAGGGCGTCGAAGGCCCCGGCAAGAATGGCCGAGCTGTCTACGCCCCGGCGAACCAGGCCCCACGCTTCCTGCTCGGCAAAGACGGTGCAGTAGGCGCTGATCTTTACCGGTTCCGAGGTGGAATTGAGCGAGGTGGGACCAATATCCTCCAGAGGCAGCTCCAACGCCCTGGCGACGCGCTCCAGGTATCGCCCGGTCCCCGCGGCGCACTTGTCGTTCATGACAAATTTCAGGACCTGGCCCTTGTCATCGCAACTGATAGCCTTGCAGTCCTGGCCGCCCATGTCCAGAATGGTCCTCACCTCCGGACGAAACCACCAGGTGCCCTTGGCATGGCAGGAGATCTCGGTAACACTGGCCGAGGAGAA
>CAJWBT010000485.1 GCA_913020235.1 uncultured Chloroflexota bacterium | reverse complement strand
AACGCCTATCGCACCAAGGGCGGGGGCTACAACGACTGGTGCGCCATCGTTTGCAGCTCCGACAGCGAATGGCAGAGCCTGGTCCGCGTCATGGGTAGTCCCGACTGGGCCACCGAAGCAAGGTTCAGCGACCTGCCGGGGCGCATCGAGCACCAGGATGAAATGGACCAGGCCATCGAGGGTTGGACCCAAACCCTGGAGAAGTACGAGCTGTCGCGGTTGTGCCAGGCGGCGGGGGTCCGGGCCATGCCCGTCCAAAGCTCCGAAGACCGGGTGGATCATGACCCTCAGCTTCGGGCACGCCGCGCTTACACAGAGATGGACCATCCAGCCTTGGGGCCCTGGAAGTTTCAGAGTGCCCCATTCAATCTCTCCAAGTCACCGGCGGCGGTCTACCGGCCGCCTCCGCTGATCGGCCAGCACAACCGGGAAGTGTTTGAAGAGCTGCTGGGACTGACCCTTGAGGAAGTTCGGGAGGCCTACGACGACGCCACCTTCTGGCCTTCCGATATGCCACAGTACCCCTATATTCAGGAGGTGCTGCGGTGACCGCCGGTGCTCAGGCGGGCTCCGGAGCCGCTTCTGCCGGCCCTCTGGCGGGCTTGCGGGTGCTGGAGTTGGCCGATGAGAAAGGCCAGTTCTGTGGCAAGCTGATGGCCGACCTGGGGGCCGACGTGATCAAAGTCGAGCCTCCCGGCGGGCAGCACACCCGATCGGTAGGTCCCTTCCTGGGTGATATACCGCACCGGGAGCGCAGCCTCTCCTTCTGGCACTACAACACATCGAAACGGGGTTTAACCCTGGACCTGGAAAGCCCCGGCGGCAAGAGCATCTTCCGCCGGCTTGTGCCTACTGTCGACATAATCTTGGAAACCTATCCTCCGGGATACCTCCCATCCCTGGGGTTGGGGTACGAGGAGCTGGCATCCCTGAACCCCGGCCTCGTCATGTGCTCCCTGACCCCCTTCGGGCAGGAGGGGCCGTGGCGGGACTACGCCACAACTGACCTGTTGCACCTGGCGGCGGGGGGACAGATGGCGTCTTGTGGCTATGACCCGCAAGACGTGGCCGACGCGCCCCCCATCGCGCCTGGGGGCGGCAACGCCTGGCACATCGCCAGCAACTACGCCTACATAGGAATCCTGGCGGCCCTCTGCTACCGGGATACGTCCGGAGAAGGGCAGTACATAGACGCGTCGGTCCACGAGGCCTGCGCCCTGACCACCGAGGGCGCCATCGCCATTTACCTCTCCACCGGCGAGGTGGTGCGGCGTCACACGGGGCGGGCCGCGTCGCCGGATCAGTCGCCCCCCACCCAACTGGCGACGGGAGACGGGGGATGGGTCAACGTCACCCGGTCGGGGAGTACGCCGCCCCGGCTGCGCCAGTTGGCCGAATGGATGGACGGCTACGGCCTGGCCCAGGACCTGTTGGGCGAAACGTACCAGACCGTCCAGGGAATTCAGGACAACGCCGCTCACGTCACCGAGGCGACGGCCGATTTCTTCGCTCAGCTCCCTCAAGAAGAGTTGTGGCACGGAGGGCAGCAGCGGGACCTGCCCTGGGGTGCGGTCCGGACCATGGACGAGATCGTGGGCGACCCCCACCTGGAGGACCGGGGTTTCTTCGTGGAGGTGGAGCACCCGGAGCTGGGGCGGAGCTTCGTCTACCCCGGGGCGGCGGCCATCTACAACGGCTCGCCCTGGCGGATCTCCCGCCGGGCGCCGCTGATCGGTGAGCACAACGAGGAGGTCCTGTGCGGCGAGTTGGGAGTGAGCCGGGAGGAGTTGACGCTGCTGGCGGAATCGGGAATAATCTAGGCATCAAGAATCCGGGTCAATCGGAGGTTCGGCAACACCTTTCCAGCATTGTCGAAGGAGTCACCGCGAGCCGGTAAGCCCTCTTCGTCACGACGGCGGGCCTGGTAGGTCCGGCCGGTCTGCCAAAGGGCGGCGCGAATTCGTGGGCAGCCTGCCCAAGAACGGGTTTCGTTGGAGCGCGGCCTTTGAGATAGTCACCAATCAATAAGGAGGTGTCTCTTTATGAGCTTGAGAGCCAAAGCAGCCATAGTGGGCTTCGGCGAGGTGCCTACCCGGAGGACATACCCGGGCAGGTCCACCAACTCCCTTTTGGCCGAGGCGATCCGGATGGCAATAGCCGACGCCGGGCTGGTCAAGGGGCAGGTTGACGGTCTGATCACCCGGGGAACCGACGTCAGTGAGGTGGACCTGGCCGAGTACATGGGCCTGCCGGT
>CAJWBT010000484.1 GCA_913020235.1 uncultured Chloroflexota bacterium | reverse complement strand
CCTGGAGCGGATCGCCGACCGGGCCACCAACATAGCCGAGAGGGTCATCTTCCTGATCACCGGCAAGCTGGTGGAGACCAAGGCTTCTAACTACTGAGCGCCGCTGCATCCTTGGGCTCTCTGGGCAGAGGTCCCCGTCTGGCGGCGCCTGGTACTTACGCGCTCAAGGCAAGCTGTAGCTGCCGCTGAGGGGCCTGCCCTATCTGCCACGGCGAGCTTGCCGGGAGTCCCCATTTTCGCCGCGCCTCCGCCACCACTCTCGACACGCTCCTCTTGTACTCCTGGGGCGCGTAGTTTCTGCGGTACAACCTGGCGTAAGCCGGGACCAGGCGTGGGTAAGCCGCCTCAAGCGAAGACATAAACCGCTCTCTGGAGCCCGGGTTCAAGAAAAGGAGTTTGGCCTCCAGGAACTTTGCATGGTGGCTGGCGGCCGCGGCGGCCACCGCGTCGATGCTTTCCGAGCTATCCGAGATGCCAGGAAGCAAGGGGGCCATGACCACCCCGGCAGCGATGCCGTTCTCCACCAGAAACTGCATTGCTTCAAGGCGGGACAATGGGTTCGGGGCGCCCGGCTCCGTCAGCTTCCAAACCCGGTCGTCGAGGCTCCCCACGCTGAAAATCACCCGCACGTCGGCCACCTGGCCCAGCTCATTCAATACGTCCACATCCCGCCGCACCAGCACTCCCTTTGTTGTGATGGCGGCCGGTCTCTCGAACTCCGCCAATACCTGGAGGATTCGGCGGGTCAACAGGTACTCAGCCTCGGCTGGTTCGTAGGGGTCGGAGGCGGTGCCGATGAGGATGGGATCTCGATGCCACCGTTGCCGGCGAAGCTCCTGGCGCAGCACCTGCGGCGCGTTTACTTTGGCGAATACCCTTGGTTCAAACTCCCGGCCGGCAGAGGGGCCCCGGGACTCGTGGGCGGGGCGGACAAAGCAATAGCGGCAGGCGTGCCTGCAGCCCCGATAGGGGTTCAGCGACCAGCGGAAGGGTACTCCGGGAACGTCAATGCGGTTCAGCAGGGTTTTGCAGTAGACTTCCCCGACTGCGACGACGCCCATCATACCTCCCGAGTAGCTAGGTTATAGGAACATTTGTACTAAGCATAAAGCGGGGTTTCACTAAGTTCAATGGGGGGCGGTCAGAACTGGCGTGGTGGAATTCACCGCCATCTCCCACCGCTCGGCGTTGCCGCGGTGAAGAGTGGCGGAACAGGGAAAAAGCACGAGGGACCTGAATCGGGGTGCGGCACAGATGAGTCGTGCCGGGACGTGGTTGGCAGACGGTGTCACGTCGTTAGGTAGGTGTACGGTGGAACGGCTTGCTGGGTTTGCGCGCCGGCCTGTCTACCGGCGGTAGAGGTACCCCGCCGGGCTCCGCTCGCAGTTCAGCCGCCGGTTCAGATGCAGGCCTTCCAGGATGAACTCGATGGCCGAGGCCAGCACCTCGTGCCTCTGGTCATCAGTCACCTGCTTGACCGCATCGGACAGGCCGTCAATCCTCATCAGCAGCGCCGGGTAATCGGATGCCGGCCGCTCACTGCCGGTCTCCGCCGAGTGCCCCAGGTCGAAAGAGGTCACCACCTGCTCCAGATCGCTCAGGTCGAAGTAATTGCCGAAGACCCGGAGCACCGCCCGCCGGGTCAGGTCGTCGGTCACCTTGCTCTCCCGGCCTTCTTCGAAAGTCTCCAGCTCGATTTTTCCGGAAAAAGAAGCCACGATGTAGGGCAAGTCGCTGGCCCTGGGGCAGGTCCACTGGTCCCCGTGAATAATGGACCGCCGCATGGCATTGCCGATTAGGGTCTCGTAGTTGGATATGGAAACCCGGACGCTCACGCCAGACCGTTGGTTGATCTCGCTGCTCTGTCTGGCCAGTGAGGTGATCTCCGCCAAGATCTCCCTCATGTAGTTGGGCACCACCAGGTTTTCCTCGTCGGGGAAACGAGACCGCTCCTGCTCCATGATGGCGATCTCGTCCTCGATGCTCTTGGGGTAGTGGGTGTGAATCTGCGACCCGTACCGGTCCTTCAGCGGGGTCACGATGCGGCCCCGGTTGGTATAGTCTTCGGGGTTGGCGGTCGACACCACGTACACGTCCAGAGGCAAGCGGATGCGATAGCCCTTGATCTGCACATCGTGCTCTTCCATCAAGTTGAACAGGCCGACCTGAATGCGCTCCGCCAGGTCGGGCAACTCGTTGATGCAGAAGATACCCCGGTTGGTGCGGGGCACCAGGCCATAGTGGATGACCAGCTCATCGGACAGGT
>CAJWBT010000483.1 GCA_913020235.1 uncultured Chloroflexota bacterium | reverse complement strand
TAGACGGCCATCCCCCACCGGCGCACGTCGGTGGCGGTCACCGGCTGCGAGGTGATGGTATGAAAGGGCTTGCCTTTCAGATTTTCAATCGTCTCCCGTATGCTCTCTTTGGTAGCCAAGGTGCTCGCAACCATCTCGTTCTCCTGGCCGGCGCTCTAGGCTGCCGGCCCCCACAATTGAAGTGTACGCAATAAGCTGTCGCGCCGGTTTCCACCACCGGCCGGAAAAGTGCCCTCATCGCATCCGCAAGCCCGGCGCCGGGGCCGGGCCTCGGCCCGAGACCGCCCCCGACGCATCAGGGGAGTCCGCCGGTCCTGCCGAAGGGTGGGGAACGCATCCCCTCGGGGATTTCCGGACCGGCTCCTAGTGCCTCTTGGTCAAATCACCGCCCCTGCCATACCGGGCGGCGCTTCTCGGAGAAAGCCTTTGCGCCCTCGGCCCGGTCCATCGAGAGGCCCACCCGTTCATGTAACGGGTAGCGGCGCGCCAGCGCGGTTTCCAGGGGAAGGTCCGCGCCCATCATGATCGCCTGCTTGCAGGCCTGGACAGCCAGCGGAGCGCACTCCACGATCTGAGCGGCCCACCGGTCCGCGGCCGAGACGAGGTCCGCCAGCGGGACTACCTCGTTGGCCAGCCCGGCCTCCAAGGCGTCCTGGGCGCTGATGCGGCCGCCCGTAAGAATCAGGCCCATAGCAATCTTCAGCGGTATCTGCCGGGGCAGGCGTTGAATCCCCGTGCCGGCCACCCTCCCCCACTTGGGCTCGGTGAGGCCGAATTGGGCGTGCTCCGCCGCCACAATGATATCGGAGGCCAACGCCACCTCGAAGCCACCTCCCAGCGCGTAACCGTTGACCGCCGCGATGATGGGCTTGGTCAGAGGTTTGTACCTTTGGGTAATGGCGCCGAAGCCGCCTTTGTCGACCGGGTGTCCAATCTCAGAGGGGTGATCGGCCGCATACTTCAGGTCGTTCCCGGCACAGAAAGCCCTGTCGCCGGTACCCGTTATGACCGCAACCCGCACGTCCGAGTCTCCTTCCAGGTCATCCCAAGCGTCGTACAGCTCGGCGCTGGCGGCGGAATGAAGGGCGTTCATTACCTCCGGCCGGTTGAGGGTTATGTAGGCCACCCGGCCCCGTTTCTCGTACAGTATGTACTGGAACTGCATCCTCCGCTCCAAAACTGCCCGCGGGTCCCACTGTATCGAGCGGCCGGGGGCGTAGCCATCAGGGACGCCGCCGTTCCCGGGGGGCGCCTCCGGCTAGACCTCCCTTATCCTGGGGTCCACGTAAGCGTACATAATATCCACTATCGTTGCCATCAAGATGTACAGTCCCCCGGAGGTCAGAACCGTGGCCTCCACCACGGTGAAGTCCCGCTGGGTGACGGAGGTCAGCATCAACCTCCCCACGCCTGGCCAGGCGAACACCACCTCCACCACGATGGAGCCGTTGAGCAGCCCACCGAGGCTTATGCCGGCGAAGGTCATGACTGGTATGACGGCGTTCTTGAGGGCGTGCTTCCAGATGACCGCCCACTCGGCCAGCCCCTTGACCCGGGCGAACTTAATGTACTCGCTGTCCAGTACCTCCAGCATGCTGGACCGGGTGAGCCGCACCATGCCGGCAATAAGAAAGAGGGACAGGGAGAAAGCCGGCAGGATAAAGTGGGTGGGCCCGCCCATCCCGAAGGTCGGGAGCCAACCCAAAATTGCCCCAAAGAGAAGGATGAGCATTATGCCCACCCAGAATTGGGGGGCGGCCATCCCGACGATGGCGAAGGGCGTGACTATACGATCGACCAGGCCACGCCGGTTTACCGCCGAGATTATTCCTAACGGGATGCCGATGATCACGGTCAACAGAAACCCGGCGGCGGCAAGCTTCACAGTGTTGGGCAGGCGTTCCATCAGCAGGTCTCTGGCCGGCACGCCCCAGGTCGGAGAATCGCCGAAATCGCCCTGCACCATTTTGCCCAAGAACTTGGCGTACTGGACGTAGACCGGCCGGTCCAGTCCCAGCCTTTCCCGCATAGCCTGCCGCTCTTCCTGAGTATCCTGGGGGTTGGTCAGAAAAGAGACCACGTCTCCCGTTATGTTCACGGCGAAGAAGACCCCGGCGCTGAGGGCCAGCAACGTGATGGCGGCCTGTAGCAGCCGGAAAAAGATGAAACGGCCCATGCGGTGATGCCTCCAGTCCTCTCACCCGGAACAGGTGCTAGGTCTCGAAAATGGCGGCCCCATGGGGCCGCCATGCCCGGTTTACGGGGCAC
>CAJWBT010000482.1 GCA_913020235.1 uncultured Chloroflexota bacterium | reverse complement strand
GCGGTGTCCATTTTCGTCGGCCGTGGTGCTGGTGGCAACCAGCATGAAAGATTCCGAGGAGCGGAGCGACGAGGAATCTCAGCGAAACACTGAGATTCTTCGCTTCGCTCTGAGTGACAATCGTCAGCATTGAGTTGTTTGAGTATTAGGCGATGGAACGGCGAGGAAAGCCGGGTTGATAGCGATTGAGGTGGCCCTGTTTGCGACCCTTCGGAAGTACCGTCCCGGCGGTAGTGGAAGTGGCGCCTTTTGGTTCGACGTGCCCGATGGCACCACCGTTGACGCCCTTCTGGAGTTGCTGGGGATACCGGCAGCCGAGGCGAAGCAGACGTTTGTCAATCGCCGCCACCAAGAGGGCGAGTACGTGCTGCAGGACCAGGAAAGAGCAGCCATCTTCCCCCCCATCGCCGGAGGATAGTCCGCCGGACCGGAAGCGGTTAAGCGGGTGGCGACTATGGCCGATGGCTGGATGCCGGCCGGAATCCCACTCGAGCCCATGGGCCAAATGATGGAAGGAATCAGGGGCATGGCCCAACAGGCCGGACGCGATCCCGCTGAAATAAAGCTGGTGGTCCGCGCCAACATCAACGTGACCGGCCAGCCCTTGGGGGACGAGCGCGGGATATTCTACGGCTCGCTGGACGAGATTAAGTCAGATATTCAGGCCACGAAGGCCCTCGGCGCGGACGAGCTGTGTTTCGATCCTACCTTCTCGCCCGACGGCGCCACGCTGGAGGGGTTCATGAAATCCATGGATCAAATGAAGCAGTTGTCGGCCTAAGCACCGCAAGGCTGCGGGCCGAGTAGACGGTACTTCGCCATCGTTGCACCCTAGGTCATTATTCCCGGTGGCGCGCCACCGGCAACGGCAACGGAAACTCCCGTTCGCCCCCCTTTCTAAAAGGGGGGTTGGGGGGATTTCTCCCGCTCGCCCCTGGGACAATGCCGTTCAATCAGTGTCGCACCGGAGGCTGTCCGGCCTTCAAGGCAACCATCCCGTAAAGTGGTTCGACAGGCTCACCACGAACGGGGGCGGGTTGCATCAGCGCTGGCTCTGAGCCTGTCGAAAGATCATCCTCTCAAGGCCGTGCCGCTATGGGATAGCTATCTGGCCGAGCCAGCCTTTTCGGCAACCCAACCGATGCCGAGTTCTTGCAGCTTCTCAACGGTTGGCGCCCCGGTCTCCGGGTCCCAGCCCATCATGTCGTAGAAGGTGTGGATGGCCCGGTCCATCTCCCCTGGGTCAATGGCGGTGTTCTGGAGGGCGCCCCTGGGCGTGGGGGAGAAGAACCGCTTGGGGAGGGCGTCGTCGGCCGCGGTGAGCCCTTCCCGCAGGTTGAAAGCCCGGCCCATGGTTGCTACCCGCTCACCCACCTTCAGCGCTTCGACCGCCGAAAACTCCCAGCCGGTCATCGCCCGCAGCATCTCCACCTGCTGGTGTAGCGTCCAGGGCACGAAGTGACACATCACCAGCGAGTCCCCGAACATCCTCCACAGGTGTTGGCTCTTCACCATGGCCACCTTGGCCACACTGAGGTCGGTCGCCGGAAGGGGGTCCATGACGCCCAGCTGACGCACCAGGTCCATCCCGGAGCCTTCCTTGGTGAACATGGTGTCGTGGAGGCCCGCCATGTGGTCGGCGCCGTGGGCGGCCACCGAGTAGATGAGGCCGAGTCCCTGCTTCAGCCTGGGCTCGTGCATCCCGAACTCGAGGCCCTTGACCTGCATTGCGTATTCTTCGGCGCCTCGGCCAATACGCTGGGCGGCCTTCTTGCTGCCGTCGGCTAGAATGTCACCGATGCCTTCCCGCTTGTTGATGAGATCGATCACCTGAAGCATGGCTTCGGCGTTGCCGAAGCGGAGATCGATCCCGCCGGTGTCCTCGAGCGTGATGATCTCATTCTCGAAGCACTCCATGGCGAAGGCGATGGCGCCGCCGGTGGAGATGGTGTCCAGCGAGTAGAGGCTGCAGAGTTCGTTGCCGCGGCAGATGGCGTCCAGGTCGTCGATTCCCAGAAACGAGCCCAAGGCGGCCAGCGTCTCGTACTCCGGGCCGCCGTTCCGGCGGTCGACCTTGTAGAAGTCGTTCTCCAACTCCACCACCTTCTTGCAGCGGATCTGGCATGCGGGGCACGCGTCCATGCCGACCCTTACCGTGTCCTTGATGGTGTCCGCGGTGATCTTCTCCACCTCGTCGAAGGAGCCATCGCCCCAATTGCGCACCGGGAGGTTGCCGATGGAGTTGCCGCCGACCATGTTCGCGGCCGATC
>CAJWBT010000481.1 GCA_913020235.1 uncultured Chloroflexota bacterium | reverse complement strand
GGCCTGGCCAACCCCATCTCGGTCTCGGTGGAGACCTTTGACACCAACCGCGTCGACAGCGAGACTATCCACCGCCTGGTGTCCAAGCACTTCGACCTGCGTCCCGCCGCGATTATCCGGGACCTGGATCTGCGCCGACCCATTTACCGCGCGGTCGCCGCCTACGGCCACTTCGGCCGCGACGAGTTGAACTTGACCTGGGAGCGCACCGACAAGGCCGATGCCCTGCGGGCCGATGGAGGGTTGACCTCTAGCTCATAACAGTCCGACGGCCCCGGACTGCACCCATCCTGTGCTGAGGTTTGGGGCAGACCGGCTCGACGAAGGGAAGCCCCTGGACCCGCAGCCGTTTTCACATCGCTGAGACGGCTGCCCGCAACGCCCCGGCTCCATCTCTATATTGGGAGCGAGTCCCTTGGGAGAAGATCCTCTACCAGAGGCCGGCACCTTCCTGTCCGTCATGGAGCGGACCATTCAGCTGGTCGGCCGTACCGTTCCCCGAGCCACCCTCCAAAAGGTAGCGCAGGTGTTCCACACGCTGCGCTGGGACTTCCGGGACTACGATGTCCAGGTATTCTTCCAGGTGAACGACGACGGCGACGTGACCTGCGCCACCGACTGGACCGGTCCGGTGGACAGCATGATTGCCATGGACGCCTTGACCTTCCATGAAGCCGCCTTTGGAAGGGCGAATTTCGGCGCTGCCTTGTTGACGGGGAAGCTTCGCATTCAAGGGATCTCCGCCTTGAACCTGGGCAAGTTCACCCCACTCCTGAAACCCTTCCTTGACAGCTACCGGCAGGCGTACGCTGAGCTCAATGGCGCAACCATCTGAACCCCGCCTGGTTCAAGAGGCGGAGGCAGACCTGGACTTCCTCAAGGGCAGGCGCGTCGGCGTTGTCGGCTATGGCAACCTGGGCAGGTCCCTTGCCCTCAACATGAGGGACAGCGGCGTGACCCCCATCATCGTCGGCGAGCTGCCCGGTGCGGCGCGGGAGCGGGCCCGGGCCGACGGTTTCCCCGTCGAGTCGGCCGGTGCGGCCACGGCCGAGGCCGACATCGTTTTCGTGCTGGCGCCCGACGAGTCGGCCCCCAAGGTCTACCAGGAGGAGTTGGCGCCGGCGCTGCGGCCGGGCAGCACCCTGGTGTTCGCCTCCGGGTTCAACCTGGCCTTCGGACGGATTCGGCCCGCTCCGGACCTGGACGTGCTGCTCCTTGCCCCTCGCATGATGGGCGCCGGCATCCGGGAACGGTACCAAGAGGGCCTCGGGTTCCCCTCCTTTGTCTCCCTGGAACAGGACGCCACGGGCCGGGGTTGGCCGTTGCTTTGCGCCCTGACCAAGGCTGTCGGCTCCCTCCGCGCCGTGGCCTTGACGCTCAGCGCCGCGCAGGAGGCGCATTTGGATCTGTTCGTGGAGCAAACGGTGGGACCGGACCTGGCCGGCGCCATTCTTACCGCCTTCCAGGTAGGCGTGGAGGCCGGGCTGCCGCCGGAGGCCTTGCTGCTGGAACTGTACATGTCGGGCGAGATGGCGAAGTCGTTTCAAGCCATGGCCGATCTGGGATTCTTCCAGCAGGTGAAGCTTCACGGGTTCACCGCGGCCTATGGGGGTATGATAAGGTTCATGGGCCTTGACCGGGAGTCTCGCGAGCGGAGCTACAGGCAGGTACTGCGGGAGATTTCCGAGGGTGAGTTCGCCGAAGCGTTGCGTGCCGAGGCGGAGTCGGGGTTCCCATCTCAAGCAATGATGGATGAGATGGTGGAGGGTGACAACCCCATCAGCCGGGCGGAGAAGCGTCTTCGCAATATAATGCGCCTGGACAAATCAGGCGAGGGCGCTGGCTGAAGTCTTCGGGCTCAGCCGCCAGGACTCGAAGGCTTTTTTCTTCCGCCCTTTGGGTTTAATCTATAATCGGGCCTAGGTGCGTCCACGCAACAAATTCAAAGTGGGCCATCGCCCTGAACAAGGCGCTCAGCATAGGCCTTGCCAATCCCGACGAAAATTGCAACTAGGTTGTGTTGCCCCACTTTCATTGAGGCAACACGAAGCGCCTCGTTTCGTTCTCGCAGTGACTCTCCCTGGCGGGTCAGATCTTGAAGCGAGTTTGGCAGAACACTCAAGGACCCAGGCATCAGGGCGGGGGCTAACATGGCGAATGAAATCCGATTTGGGACCGACGGCTGGCGCGCCGTAATTGCCGAGGGCTTCACCTTCGCGAACGTGGCCCGTTGCGCCCAGGGGCTGGCCGACTTCTTGAATGGCCGGGGCA
>CAJWBT010000480.1 GCA_913020235.1 uncultured Chloroflexota bacterium | reverse complement strand
TGGGAGCTGTTGGCGATGACCCGGTGGGGCAGCGCGGGGGCCATGGCCAGGAGAATGGTGTCTACTATCCGTTGCTGCATGATGGCGCGAGGCCCGCAGGCCGCCGGGGGGCGCGGGTTGAACAGGCTTCCTTCGGGCGCGATAAGGGTCATGGGCCGGAGGCACCCCTCGTTCTGGGGAATGGTGTCCTGGACGGTGAGGCATTTCAGGGAGAAGACGCAGTAGGCGCGGGTGTAGTTCAGCAGAGAGTTGACCCCCGAGGGGCTCTGGGGGCTGCTGCCGGTGAAGTCGAAGGTGAGCCCGTCGCCGCGGACCCGGACGGTGATGCGGATCGTCAGCGGCTCGGTGCCCTCACCGTAATCGTCGAAATAGTCCTCGGCGGTGTAGTCTCCGTCGGGGATCTCCCGGATGGCCGCCCGCACCTGGGTCTCGGAGCGGTCCAGAAGCTGGTCGATGCACGCCTCCACGGTTTCCATGCCGTAGCTCTCGACCAGTTCCAGAAAACGGACCTCACCGAAGCGAGTTGCGTTGCGTTGGGCCCGAACGTCGCCGACCACCCGGTCGGGCAGGCGGACGTTGGCCTTCAAGACCTCGAACAGCTCCAAGTTCGGCTCTCCCCGACGATACAGCTTCACGGGCGGGAAGTGGATGCCCTCCTGATAGGTGTCGGAAACCTGTACCGCCTGGGAGCCCGGCCCGGTGCCGCCCACGTCCACCATGTGGGCGCAGTCGGCGGCGAAGGCGGCCAGGCTGCCCTGCCAGAAGATGGGTGAGATCAAGAAGAAGTCAGGTTTGTGGCCCGAACCCAGGTGAGGGTCGTTGAGGAGGATGGCGTCTCCGGGTTCCAAAGCCGAGGGAGGGTATGCCTCCAGCACGTGCTGGACCACGTATGGCATGGAGCCCAGGTGCCCTGGGCTGAAGTTTCCTTGGGCAATTAGCCGCCCCCGGCGGTCGAACAGTGCGGCGGAAAAGTCCCGGCCCTCTCGCACGCCCAGGGAGTAGGCGGAGCGGCGCAGGGTGGTGCCCATCTCCTCGGAGGCGGCGATGAGCCCGTTCCACACCACGCCGAAGGTCAGCGGGTCCACCTGAGAAGTCACGATGTCTGCCCTCCTTGAAGCTGCACCACCAGGTTCAGCCACTCGTCCACCTCCACGGTGTCTCCCGGCAGCACCACCGAGGTGGAACCGGCCTCCTCCACGATGGCGGGGCCCTCGAAGACCATGCCAGCGCCAAGACGGTAACGGTTGTAGACCGGGCAGTCCACGTAGCCGCCCGCCTCGGGAAAGTAGGCGAGCCGGGAGCCCTTCAGGGCGTTCCCCGGGTCTGCACCCGCGGCTGAGGGCGCCCGGAGGAGGGCCAGGCCGCTGGAGGGGCCCGATGCGGTGAGGTTCCAGTTGGTGGCCACCACCGGCTCCTCCGGCTGGTTGTAGCCGAAGATGGCGGCATAGGCCTGGTGGAAAGTCTGGTGGAGGGAGGGCAGGTCATCGCCGGTCAGCGCCCTGCCGGAGGGAACCGGCACTGTGATCTCGAAGCCCTGGCCCAGGTAGTGCATGTCGGCGGACCGGTTCAACGTGTAGCCCTGGGACACTCCGGCCTCCTGGAGCAGCCTTTCGGCCTCCCGCTCCAGGTTGTCGTAGACGGCGTTGACGCCCTGAAGAAGGCCGGCGTCCAGTGGGCCCGAGTAGGTGCGGGCCAGGTCGAAGGTGAGGCCAGCGGCCAGCAGGCCCATGGCCGACATGACGCCGGCCGCGGCCGGCAGTATCAACCGGGTGGTGCCCAGGGCTCGCGCCAGGCGAGCGCCGTGAACCGGCCCGGCGCCGCCGAAAGCGACGAAGGCGTAGCGCCGGGGCTCCCGGCCCCGGTCCACGGTTACCAGCCGAATGGCCCGGGACATGTTGTCGTTGACCATCTGATGGATGCCCCAGGCGGCGTTTTCCAGGGTCAAGCCCAGGGGTCGGCCGACGTGCTCGAGGATACCCCGGGCCGCGGCTTCGGGGTCCAGCGACATCCGGCCGCCCAAGAAGTAGGAAGGGTTGAGGTACCCCAACACAAGGTCGGCGTCGGTAACCGTGGGCAGGTTGCCGCCCAATCCGTAGCATATCGGCCCCGGCTCGGCTCGGGCGCTTTCCGGCCCGACGGCGATGGTGCCGAGGTGCACCCGGGCGATGCTTCCTCCTCCGGACCCCACCTCCAGTATCTCCACGCCGGGCACTTGCAGGGGCAGTCCGCTGCCGGGCATGTGCGTTCGCTCGATCTCAATCTGGTTGGTGCTGGCC
>CAJWBT010000479.1 GCA_913020235.1 uncultured Chloroflexota bacterium | reverse complement strand
GATGCCCGACGCCCACTCGGGCGTGTACCCGGCCACGTGCTCTTTGAAGGCTTGGTAGCCCGTCTTCACGAACTTGCCCCGGACGGTGTAGGCGCCCTCCAGGGCCGGAGTGACCCCTTCGGTATCCACGGCGACGGCGGCGGCGGCCTCGGTATCCCACACCTGCTCTTTGCCGTCCACCCGTAGAAAGGTCCCATCCTCCTGGACCAGGAAGGGGGAGTTGGTGTGTTTGATCAGATATTCGGTATCTATGGTGTTTTGGGCGATGACGGCGTGGCACAAGGCAAGGGCCAATGTGAGGTCTGTGCCCGGTTTGATGGGAAGCCACTGATCGGTGAAGGGGCCCACGTTCCGCCTGTACGGATCGATGGTCACCACCTTCATGCCCCGCTCTCTGGCCTCAAGGAACTGCTGGTGCCAGGTTATCTGGCAGTACTTGTTGCCCCCGCCGTTCATGGCGTTCCAACCCCAGGCCAGCAGGTACCGGTTGTGATGAAAGTCAGGGTGGGCGTTGCCATGAAGGCCAAGCGTGTACTCTCCGGCGCGGTACCCGGCATCGGAGCAGTAGCTGCCGTGTCCGAGCTTGCTGGAGCCAATGGTCTTCACGAAAGCGGTGTCGTAGATGTCCTTCTGTTTGCTCCGGCCCTTCTGCCAGAGGACCAGCTTGGGGTCTCTGGCCCGCACCTCATTCAGCTTGGCAGCCACCAGGGCGAGGGCCTCGTCCCAGGAAGCCTCGCGGAACTGGCCGGGGACGCCCTTCTCGGCATTGGTGCGGATCAGGGGCGTCTTGATCCGGTTGTAGTCGTAGAGCGCCGTGATCTGACCCATGCCCTTGGGGCAGAGGGTACCGCGGTTGAGTGGGTGGGCTGGGTGACCCTCCAGTTTGACCACCCGTCCGTTGATCCGCCGGGCCAGAATACCGCAGTCCTGTTTGCCGATCCAGCAGGTGGTCGGCACCCAGTCCTCGTTCAGGACCTGCGATGACACGTCGGCGTCCTTGACGGCTAGCAACTCCGACCCCCCAAAAAGAAAACGGCTGGCCACTACCGTGGCACCAGCCGCCGCGCTGCCTTTCAGGAACGTTCGCCTGCTCAGCCTCATCCGAAACCTCCCCATGTGAAGCCACTTCTCGTTATGCCAGGCTAGGACTCTACCGTACCGAAGTCCGGGCTCTATTTCCTGCTTGCGCCATTAAGCTTCAAAATCTATCGCTTTGATTCGGCTCTTAACTGACGGTCCTGGTTATGTGAAAATAATCACTATACCTATGTTAAGTGTCCTTCAATCCAGGTTGATAGGGCCAAAGGTCACATCGAAGTTGGGCCAAACGCGCCCCCAGAAAGGCCCAAATGGCAGTAGAGATTAGCCGGAACCGGCACCCCTTGCTTCGTCGGCCGGGCCGCCTCGCAGCGTCGGAACATGCTAACCCCCTTGTGGATTCCGTTAGTGGCTCGGCTGCAAATCGTCCGTACTCTGTGCACTACAAGCCTTATCAGCACTCACGGCGGACCTCAAACCATAGCGGGCCATTGGCTCTCCAACCGGCCCAGGATCGCCGTTGACGCCCGGCAACGAGACAGGCAATGCCCGTCGTGTCCGGAGGTTTCCCCGTAGATGTCCTTGAGAGACGGTGGACCCCGCTATATAATGCGGGCGCGCATCCCGGCGTTAGTGGCCGGTCTGCCTGGGTGTACGCGCCGTCGGCCCGGCGGCGGTTTTGCCGGCCGCTGACGGCAACGCCACACATCGAGGCCCAAACGTTGAGTCAGCCAGAAAGGCGCAATGCGCCGAAGCAGGTATGAGTAGATGATGACCAACCGAGAGCGGATTCTGGCGATCATGGACGGTAAGAGCCCCGACCGCATACCCTGGATCCCGCGCCTGCAGCTATGGTGGCTCTACCACCGGAACCGGGGCACGCTCCCCGAAAAGTACGCCAACTGGCGGCTCAGGGACATCGAGCGCGACCTGGGGATGGGTAACCCCGCCCGGGACGGGCGAGTCTACACCACCAGGTGCCGGAACGTGGACACCGTGGTCCGGCGGGAAGGCATGGAAATCGTCACCGAGCACATCACGCCGGTGGGCACTCTCACCTCCCGCAAGAAGCGGACGCCGGAGCTGGACCAGGCGGGCATCGCGCCCCTGGACACGGAGAGGCCACTGAAGACACGCGAAGATTACGACGTGATGATGTACATCGTCGAGAACACCGAGTACTACCCCTGCTACGAAGAATACCTGGCCTACGAGGAAGAGATCGGGGAGGACGGCTACCCGATGGTCGTCACCG
>CAJWBT010000478.1 GCA_913020235.1 uncultured Chloroflexota bacterium | reverse complement strand
GGGATCAACGCGGTGAAGAGCGGCATCAGCAACACCATGAACACGCCCATCGAGCAGCTCGAAATGCGGTTCCCCGTTCTCGTGGACCGGTACGAGATCATCCCGGATAGCGGGGGGGCCGGAGAGTACCGGGGCGGCTGCGGCGTGCGCCGGGTCTGGCGCGTCCTGGGGCACACCGCCGTGGCTGCCGTGTGCTGCGAGCGTACCAAATCCCCGCCCTTCGGCCTCTTCGGCGGGCTCTCCGGCGCTCCCACCAAGGTGTACCTGGTGGACCCCGATGGCCAGAAGAGGCCGCTGAACAGCAAAGGCCCCGCTTTCCCCGTCCCCGACGGGAGTTCTGTTTGGTACGAGATAGCCGGCGCCGGGGGATACGGTAACCCCGGCCGGCGGGACGTGGGCCGGCTGGCGAGCGACCTGGTGAACGGCTACGTATCGGAGGCTCGCGCGGCGAGCGACTACGGTGTGGCCGACACGGCGGAGCTACGCTGTCCCTACTGCCGGGGGACCGCGGGCAACGCCTAGTATTCAGCCGACCTGAAACTGATAGTTGTCATTCTGCGCGAAGCGAAGAATCTCGTTGTTACGCTGAGATTCTTCGTCACTCCGCTCCTCAGAATGACATTCTGTTAAGACCAAGTTGACTGTGTGCTGGCCTGGAGTCTCGTAAATGGCTTGATTCCCGGTCCGTCATCCCGGCCCCACGTTCGTCTTTCCGGCCCCACGTTCGTCTTTCCGGCGGAAGCCGGAATCCAGAGAAGTGTTGGCTGGTTCCTCCTTCCGCAGAAGGGCCGGAGAGACGATCGTGGTGAGGGTATGTCGCGCAACTTCGCCGATGTGAAGCTACTTACAGGACATCCTGGAAGAGTTCAACTCGGCCTGCGGCAAAGGGGACAGTCTCCACCCGTCCCTTAGCCGATCTTGATCACTCCTACCCCGTTCTCCACATCCACCCTGGTCCCGTAAGGCGCGGAGAGCCGCTGGAACAGGTTCAGAACTTCCTCGGCCACCTTGCCATCGGCCAAGGCGGGCCGTCCCCTCTGCGAGCGCGGCCTCTTGAACCCCAGGTCTATGGGATAGAGCCGTATCTCATGAAGCTGCTTGTCTTTGAAGTTAATGGTGGCGACGGCGTTGCGCCACCGGAAGGGCTCGACGGCGAACCCTGCCCACTCGTCCAGGTGCTCTCTGCCGGACCGGAAATCGAAGAAGTCGGCAGGGGTTGCCTCCCATCCCAGCCCCACGCGGCGCATGTTGTCCCACGGCATCTGGAGGACCGTGTCGTTCTGGAGGGAGAGGTGCCCCAGGCTGTAGAAGATGGGCTTTCCGTTGTAGATCTCAATGCCCCGGTCCACGTGGGGGCCGTGGCCCGAAAACACGTCGGCGCCGGCGTCGATGGCGGCATGGGCGAAGGCGACGACCAGGTCCGCGGGATCATCCAAGGTCTGCCCTGCCTCGTGGGTGTGCATGCTCACGATGACCCAGTCCGCCTGGCGCCGGGCATCACGGATCCTCTGTAGGTTCCCTTCGACATCCTCTCCGTTGAGGATGTGACTCGTTCCGAAGGTTTCCCCCAAGGCGAACAGGGTGCCGTTGGGTTCCGGGTACTGCCACTCATTATTCAGGCTCGGCAAGAAGAACTGGCTGTCGGTGTCCTCGGCAAACCCGCCCTGCCACGGGTTGGTTTTGCGATGAGCCTTGAAGCTCTCGAATCCCAACCCCTCGCTGAGGCGGCGCAGCCCGTCGAAAACAGGCCGGTCCACAGTGTACTGGGTCATATAGCGGAGGACGTTGGCTCCGGGCCGGCCCGGGCCATCGCGCCACTGCTCCCCAGCCCGCATCGCCTGGGGCCCGGAGGAGGTGACGGAGATGAGGGCTATTCGACCTCTGGGCGTGTCCAGATAGGCCGGCGAGCGAGCTTCCGACAGGTTGCGGCCCGTGCCGGCGTGGGGCATGCCATACTCATCCAGGTTCCGGATATTGGTGAGGATGCCGTTCTCGCCGAAGTCGTAGGCGTGGTTGTTGGAACAGGACACCATCTTGATGCCGAGCCACTGCAGCTCCTTAATGATCTTGGGCTCGGCGCGCATGTACGTTCCCCCCGGCCTGCCGGTAGGAGGGTCTTCATAGTTGTGAAACATCATCTCGGCATTGGTAATGGCGACATCGGCCCCGTGGAGTAGCTCGACCAGGCTCAAGAAGCGCTTCTCCCGGAACACCGACATGCTCCGGGTGATGATGGAGTCTCCCGAGATGGCTATCTGAATGTCGCTACTCTCGGCCTCGTACAGCATGGCTCCTC
>CAJWBT010000477.1 GCA_913020235.1 uncultured Chloroflexota bacterium | reverse complement strand
TCAGCCCCAGCCGCTGGGCCGGCATGGCCGTCATCTTGCGCACCGCCTCCTCCAACCGGAGCAGCCCCTCCTCCCGGACGAACTGGCCCAGAACATACGGGAAGGTCCCGTAGCTCCGGGGGTTGGGCATCTCCCCGGTAAGCAGGCCGTCGGAGCCCACCATGTGCGCCGGATGGCGGACGATGGTGCGGATGTTGTCCGGGTTGCCGGTGCGGGCCACGAAGGCCACTTCCAGGTTTTCTTCGATGAGCAGGTCGCAGATGGCGTCGACCATCCGCTTGCCCTGGGCCCGGGCCAGGTCTGCCAGGGACCGGCCCTCCCACTCCTTGTTCTTGGCCGTGCCAAGGTGGCTGAAGAAGAAGTCCTCCAGGGACGGCCCCCACAGGGGGTCCATCGCGCCGCTGATCTCGTCCCTGACCCGCGGGTCCCGGATACGTTGCAGCAAAGCTCCCGGGCCTCCCGCGTGCACCCAGTAAGGCAGCAGCGAGTGCAGTATGGTGCTGGCCGCGGCATAGGGATACTGATCGAAGGTTATGTCAAGGCCTGAGTCCAGTCCCTCATCCACCAGGGCCAGCATCCGCTCACCCATTCCGTCGACGGGGCTGTGGTAGTGGGATATGTGCGCCGGCACACCACTGCGGCGTCCGATGGCAATCGCCTCCCGGAAAGGGTCCAGCAGCCGGTCGCCCAGGGTGTACCGGGCGTGGGTCATGTAGAAGCCGCCCAGCTCCTTGATGGCCTCGCACACGGCCACCAGCTCGTCGGTATCGCTGTAGGCCCCGGGGGCGTAGGTCAGGCCGGTGGCGAAACCGAAGGCGCCGTCCCGCATTCCCTGGCGGGCCAGCTCCTGCATCCGGGCCAGCTCCGCGCCGGTCGGAAGCCGGTCTTC
The DNA here is from genome assembly GCA_913020235.1 of uncultured Chloroflexota bacterium. The sequence goes on along the minus strand of CAJWBT010000477.1, from coordinate 1,417 downwards.
CCAGCCCATAGCCTCCACCCGGATCGCGGCGTGGGGCACCATGAAGATGACGTTGCAGGCCGCCCGCCGGTCGAACAGGTCCAGGAACTCCTTGACGCTACCCCACCGGACGCCGGGCGGCGGCGTACCGTTGACCGCCGCGAGATAGGTAAGGAGCTGCTCCAGGTTGGCCGGGGATATGGGAGCGTAGGAGAGGCCGTCCATCCCCAGGGCCTCGGTGGTAACCCCCTGGCGGACCTTGGCCTCGTGCCGTGGCTCGGCCAGCAGCTTCAGGTCGGAGTGGGAATGCATATCAATGAAGCCGGGACAAACCACGTAGCCACTGCCGTCGATGACCCTGGCCGCCTGCGACGTTGAGGTGTCGCCTCGGACGATGGTGACCTCATCACCGGAGATGCCCACGCTTGCATGAAACGGGGCCTGGCCGGTGCCGTCAATCACGCGGCCGTCTTTGATAAGCAGGTCGAACATGGAGCCTCCAACACGGGACAATCAGCCGTCAGCTATCAGCTTTCAGCTTTCAGCTTTCAGCTTTCAGCCGAGGGGTAACTCGTTGCGGCACAATAATACTACATCGACGCCCCTTCCCGAAGGGCCGGGGGATACATTGCTTGCCAGTGGCACCGGTTGAGGATACCATTGGAGGCTAAACTAAAGCTTGCCCCAGAGCCGGTGAGCAATCAGGGGCGGCAGAAGCAAGGAGCCGATGAGTCCCATTTACCTGGACTACAACGCTACCACGCCGATAGACCCCCAGGTCGCCGAGGCCATGCTGCCGTTCATTCAGCAGCATTTCGGAAACCCGTCCAGCAGTCACGCCTTCGGGGCCACCACCAAGGACGCCGTTGAAAAGGCCCGCCGCCAGGTGGCGTCGACGCTACGGTGCCGGGCGGAGGAGGTGGTCTTCACCAGCGGCGGGACCGAGTCGAACAACCACGCCATCAAGGGCGTGGCCGGCGCCCACCGGAGCAAGGGCAACCACATTATCACGTCGGCCGTGGAGCATCCTTCGGTAATTGAGGTGTGCCGCTACCTGGAAGAGAACGGTTGCCGGGTTACCTATCTACCCGTGGAAGGGTACGGGCTGGTCGATCCGCAAGACGTTGAAGCAGCCATCACACCTCAGACCGTTCTGGTCACCATCATGCAGGCTAACAACGAGGTGGGCACGGTCGAGCCCATCGCCGAAATTGCCAAGATCGCCCACAGCCGAGGCGTCCTGGTCCACGCCGACTGCGCCCAATCGATCGGCAAGGTCCGGGTCCACGTCGATGAGTTGGGGGTGGACCTGCTCACAGTCGCCGGCCACAAGCTGTATGCGCCCAAGGGGATCGGGGCGCTATACGTGCGGGACGGGGTAAGGCTGGAGAAGCTGATCCACGGCGCGAACCACGAGATGGACTGGCGGGCCGGGACG
>CAJWBT010000476.1 GCA_913020235.1 uncultured Chloroflexota bacterium | reverse complement strand
CCGCGTCGGTGAGCATGTGGGCCTCGTCGATGATGTACACCTTGCGACGGCCCTGGGCCGGGGAGAAGTTCACCTTTTCACGGATATCCCGGATCTCGTCGATACCCCGGTTGCTGGCGGCGTCCAGTTCCATGATGTCAAGGAAGCGGCCTTCGTTAATGGACAGGCAGACCGAGCAGGCGTTGCAAGGGTCGCCGTCCTGGAGGTCCAGGCAGTTGGCGGCCTTGGCCACGATGCGCGCCGTGGTGGTCTTGCCGCTGCCCCGGGGCCCGCAGAAGAGGTAGGAATGAGACACCCGGTCCTGCTTGAGGGCCTGACGCAATGTGGCAGATACGTGCTCCTGGCCCACCAGCTCGGCGAAACTGCCGGGGCGCCATCGGCGGTAGTAGACCTGTGTGGTCATCGGTTCAAGGTCCTGGCATGAAAAATGGATTCCAGGGCGGCCCGCTCCCTGGACTGCATCCGGGCCGCCTCTTCGGGCTCCTCGTGGTCGTGGCCCGACAAGTGCAGCACCCCGTGGACGATGAGCAGGGCCAGCTCCCGTTCCGCCGGATCACCTCGTTCCAGTGCCTGCCTTTGGGCCTGGGGGTAGGATATGATCACCTCCCCCAGGGGCGGAGGCTGGCCGGGGGGGAGGACGAAGGCAGTTTCGCCGGCTTCCCCGGAATCGCCACGGCGGCCCTCGGGGGCCTCGGTTTCACCCTCCCACCGGCCCGAGTGGGAAGCGGAGAAGGAAAGCACGTCGGTCACTTCGTCCAACCCCCGGAAATCCCGGTTCAACTCCCGGACTGTCTCGTCGCCGGTCACCACGAGGCCCACCTGGCAAGGGTCTCCCTCCGGCAGGGCCACCCGGAGGGCTGCATCCATCGCCGACCGGAGCCAGGCTTCGGGCAGGCCCCCTTGAAAGGGCTCGTCAACGGAGATGTCAACCTGTCTACGGAGCCGGGGACTCAACGCTCACCCTGAACCCCGACCTGAGATCGCGAGCCTCGACTGCGCCGGACCTCTTGAACCCCAAATCCCGCGTTTGTGAGAGAAAGTGCCGGGGGGATTTTGCGCGTTTGTCTTGAGCCGCGGCCTCGGGCTGCCCCAGACCTGTCGGGGGTCTGCGTAGACGTGTCGGAGGGTCATTCGGACTTCAACTCTCAGCGAAGCCGCACCTTTCGTACCGGGAAAATGCCCCAGGCAGGACTGTCGCAGCTTAGTCGGGGAGTTCCGCCAATGATAGCACGGGGATACGAGAAGCATCAAGGCGCGGGGAGTCACCTTTCCGATACCACCCGCTTCGCGGTCGCACCCGGAATACGGTCTGCCGCCGGACGTCTTCCGGGGTAACGATTTACCACATCTGGCGCGGCCGGCGACATGATTTGGTGAATTTTTCCGATTCACGGCGGACCGAAACGGGATCAACTCAGTTCATCTCCTGGCAGGCGCGAAGGGCGTAACACATCAGTAATTATCAGCCAAGTAGAATATGTGAAATGGTGCGGGCTAAGCGAAGGAGGAACCATGAACCACGCCAGCAACCACGCCAGCAACCATGTCCGGCACCCTCATTGCTTCAAATGCGGAGGCTGCGGGACCAAGATTGGCCAGAAGTGGACCTGCTTGTATTGCCGGCGCTGGTGACCATTTCCACCCGGCTTGAGCGTCCCGGCGATTCCATCCCCCGCGGCGATGCCCCTGAATAAGGACAGCCGCCGGCTGACCTTTGCTCCGGCCTGGCAATACATCTGCATTACCAGGTTGACCCAACACCGCTCCCCCTCTCCGGGCCATCCCTCCTCTTCTGGGTTGTAGCCACCACCTATGCCTGCTTGCCCCGCCGCTTCGCTGGGGGGCAGGCACGGCCAAATGTCTCCCGGACTGGCTAAAAACAAGGCCCCGCCGGCGGTCCGCCGGCAGGGCCTCAGCTATTGCCTTAGGTTGGTACCCCGGATGGGCTTCGATCCCATGATCTCCACCTTGAAAGGGTGGCGTCCTAACCTGGCTAGACGACCGGGGCACAGGTGCATTTTACTACATTCGGCGCATCTTCTGCCAGCGCTCCGATGCTTACCGAAAGAAGTCTACCGCCGAGGCGTTGTGAACGCAAAGGACGTGACTGACGGTTCGGCGCTCGGCGGGCTCCGCGTCTCCGCGGTGATCGTGAAGCGGCTCAGGGGTACAGGGCCAGCGCCTCCAACGACGCCGTCTCGGGGAAGCCGCACATGAGGTTCATGTTCTGCACCGCCTGGCCGGCAGCGCCTTTGACCAGGTTGTCCAGGCAGCTGATGACGATGAGCCGGCCCGTGCGGGCGTCCA
>CAJWBT010000475.1 GCA_913020235.1 uncultured Chloroflexota bacterium | reverse complement strand
CCGATGCACATCGTGGAGAACCTGAAAGAACACATGGTGAGCATCGGCCACCAGGGGCCGCGAAACGCGGAGCACGTCGAGCCTGCTCCTCTCATCGGCCACGCGATCCCCGAGCAGGCCATCTGGGACTGCGTTTCATGCGGCGCGTGCATGGAGGAATGCCCCGTGGTCGTGGAGCATATCCCCACCATAATGGACCTACGCCGCAACCTGGTGCTGGAGGAATCCAAGGTGCCGGAGACAGCCATGGCCGCCCTGCTCAGCCTGGAGCAGCGGGGCCATCCCTGGCGGGGCACCCAGTATTCCCGCACCGACTGGGCTGAGGGCTTGGACGTGCCCACGTTGGCGGAAAAGCCCGATGCCGGGATCCTATTCTGGGTCGGCTGCACCGGCGCCCTGGAGAAGCGCAGCCAGGGTGTGGCCCGGTCCATGGCCAAGGTACTGAAACGCGCGGGAGTGGACTTCGCCATTCTGGGGGACGAAGAGACTTGCACCGGCGACCCAGCCCGGAGGATGGGAAACGAATACCTCTTTCAGATTCTGGCCCAGCAGAATATCGAAACCCTGAACCGGTACAGCGTAAAGAGGGTCGTCACCATCTGCCCCCACTGCTTCAACACAATGCGCAACGAGTATCCCCGGTTTGGTGGTTCCTTCGAGGTGCTCCATTACAGCCAGCTCATCGACGAGCTGATCCAGCAGGGCCGGCTCAAACCGGTCAAGCCAGTCAACACCAAAATGGCCTATCACGATTCCTGCTTCCTGGGCCGGCATAACGGCATCTACGACGAGCCGCGCAAGATCGCCAAGGCCATTCCCGGGTTGACCTTGGTGGAGATGAAACCGCGGTGCCGGGAACGGGGCTTCTGCTGCGGCGCGGGCGGCGGCCACATGTGGCTCGAAGAGAGTCAAGGCTCCCGCATCAATCACGTCAGGACCGATCACTTCCTGGAGACCCAGGCGGACACCATCGGAGTCTCCTGCCCCTATTGCTTGCAGATGTTGACCGAAGGTATCGAGGCCAAAGGCCTGGAGAGCGAGAAGCAGTCTCGGGACGTTCTGGAAATCCTGTCCGAGAGCCTTGAGGAGTAGCGGTTCCCGGGCTGCCGATGGCCGCGCCACCCTGTGTCCCCGTGGCGACTCAGCGTGGCGAATGTTAGGGCCGAAAGCATTTCGCCTGAACCGGGTGGTGCGATGGCCGGCGGACGGGGATCATATACGTTGCCGGAACGCCCGCCTCCAACAAGACCTCACTTGTAGACCAATACGGCCCAACTCTTGCGCCTCCTATTTTCGGAGCGGCTAGGGGCCACCCCCCTTGCGCCGGGGGAGAGACATTGTGGATGATGTATAGGCAAAGCGTAGAGCCGGCCGCCGAAGACTGGGGGACAGGGAAGGAGCATCATGCCGGGCGATGAGGTGACCGTTGTCCAATTGTGCGGTAAATGCGACTGTGAAATAGGCACTTTCACCGTCAAAAAGGACAACCTGATGCTCACCTCCAATGAGCAAAACTGGTGTCCTAAATGCGAGGAAACCACACCCGAGGTTCGGGATATCGCCGGGCGTGTAGCGTCCATCCAGAATGAAGTCGAAAGCTATCCCAAGGCCGAGCCGGCCCAACGGCGCCCGGGACCGCCGGAAGACCCTGATGCTTGATCAATCTGCCGTCCCGGTTCTTCCGCGGAACCGGTCCCTCTCCCTGAAATAGGAAATGCGGCTGGGCCCGGAGCCGCTGGAGGCACCGAAGGCGCCGGCCGCTCCGCGAGACCCCTTGGCTTGGCCGAGGCCAACTGATGAGGCGTAGGCCCTTCGGCGGAAGTTCACGGCCCGGGCCGTTCCCGGACCCGTCCGGCGGGAACCGGGCCCAAGGCGCAAATCTTCGCCGGGTACGCCGCAGCCCGGTCATCGTTGCCACCGCAATCATTCTGGCCTTGGTGGTGCTGGCAGTGACGCTGTGGACACAACTGGAGCAGCGGTTCATCTTCTTCCCCACCCACGACATCGTCTCCACACCTGACCAGGTGGGGCTTACCTACGAGGACGTATACTTCACCACCAGCGACGGTTTCCGCTTGCACGCCTGGTACGTACCCGGCACGACGGACGTCACCTGGCTGTGGTTTCACGGAAACGGAGGGAACCTCAGCCATCGGGTCGATGACCTGGCCCTGTTCCACCACCGGCTCGGCATGAACCAGCTGATAATCGACTATCGAGGCTACGGCCGGAGCGAGGGAAGGCCCTCGGAGCAGGGCACCTACCGGGACGCCCGGGCGGCCCTGCTCTACCTTCAGGGAAGGCCCG
>CAJWBT010000474.1 GCA_913020235.1 uncultured Chloroflexota bacterium | reverse complement strand
CACACATCTGATCTCTCGGGTCCCAAACTGTCCCATTTGTGCTGGTTGCCAACAAGCCGTTGGTTCGATTTAGTCCGCGTGACCGCCAGCGTCTTGGGAGCGGGCGGAGGGCTGCCGAAGCATCAGTAGTTGGTGTCGATCACCAGCACGTCGTGTTCCCGGCGCGGCCAGTCGCCCGTCTCGAGCCAGACCTCGTAGCAGTGCAGCCAGAGGGAGACCCAGGACATCACCGTCGCGGCGGTCGTTTTCGGCTCCCATGACCGGTCATCCTTGTGAAACAGGCAAAGGTGGCCATCGGGATAGATATGGCGGCTCTGTTCGATCTTTGGATTCACCACGTAGACTTTGGGCGGCCTATAGGGGAAGGAGTCGGGATAGCGCAGGTGTATCTCGTACTCGTTACTGGTCCAGGTGGTCACGACCCCCTGCCAGTAGCAGTCACCGTCGGGGGTGGAGCCAATCTGGAAACTCGGGTAGAAGCGCCGCATCGCCTGCTGCTCTTGCTCCAGCAACCGCGCCTTCACCCGGTACCACTGCTTGGGCCGGGCATACCAGATGTTCTCCTTGATGGTAGCCACGGGCTTGCCATCCTTGGTCCGGAGCACGTTGTTCTTGAGTTCGACATCGTCACGGCCCACGACGGTGCCATCCATGGAGATGCCGACCTCGTCCTTCTCAATGGCCTCGACGACGTCGGCCCACTTGGCGCTGCATTCGGTGCACCACCCTTCCCGGTCCGGGTCCTGGTGGTCATCACCAACGATTCGCCGGCAACGCTTGCAGGTAAAGGTCTGGCCCGCGGGCAGCCTGCCGTTACACACGGCACAGACGACCTTCGGCCCCTCGGCGCACAAGAAGCACAACCCGCGGGCCCGGTCGAAATGCACTTCACACACCGGATTCTTGTGGCATTGGGGACAGAGGAACGTCTCCCGGTCGCCAAACAGTTTCTCGTGCCCGGCGGCACAGAATTCCACTCCAGTAATGGTGGTGACGGTCACATTTCCCCCGGCGGTGATTCCCTCGCCGACTCCCTGGACCTTAACGTTGCCGGAGCCGCCAGAGGCCAGGCCGGCCCCGGAGTCAGGTCCCGACATTTCCTCCTGCCCAGCGTTGGGCGCTGGGTCTGCTACCGCCAGGGTCCCGCCCAATGGCTCTCCGCAGTCGGCGCAGAACTCCTGCCCCGGTTCCGGGTTGTACTCTATCTGGCAATGAGGACATTGGGCCATCGTAACCGCACCTCTTTTGGCTACTACGCAAGTATTTTACATCATTCGCCGCCCAGGTATTCTACATCATTCGCTACTTGGGGAATAGTCCGTGCACCTGTCCGGGACACGGGCGAGCCTTCAGCGGCGCCGCGAGCGTGCCGTGGAGCACCGTTATGTTAACCGAGCCCTGTATCGTTTAACCGGCCGAGGCGAGCCGAGCCAGTGCCCCAGAGGCTGCCTGGGTATCCTCGGTGGTGACGTTGGGAAAAGGGGCAACTTTGCTACAATACCCACAAACGGATCCAGCCAGCATGCGAGGCGACAGATGGAGAAGACCGCCGGAGCGGTGGTGATAGGGGGAGGGATAGTGGGCGCCAGCATTGCCCACTACCTGGCCATCAAAGGACTCAAGAACATTGTCTTGCTGGAAAGGGACGCCCTGGCCAGCGGCGCCACCGGCCTGGCTACCGCCCTGGTGCGGATGCACTACACCAATCCTTGGGACTCCCAGCTAGCTCACCGAAGTTGGGAGGTCTTCGACAACTGGGAAGACCTGATCGGCGGCACCTGCGGTTTTACCAAGACGGGATTTATCTTCACCGTGGGTCACCAGGAGACGGAGAAGCTGCAGAAGAACGTCGAAGCCATGCGCCGTCTCTCCGGCATAAACACCTACGTCCTGACTGGGGCGGAGCTGAAGGAGATGCTCCCCCTCTGGAACTTTGATGACATCGGCGCAGCGGCCTACGAGCCGGATAGTGGCTACGCCGACCCCTACTCGGCGACCACCAGCCTGGCCGGCCGGGCCCGCGAGCTGGGCGTCTCCATCTTGCTTGGAGTGGAGGCCACCGCCATACGCGCGGAAGGGGGCCGGGTGACGGGCGTGGAAACCTCCGCGGGCTTCATCTCGACACCCACCGTGGTGCTGGCCACCGGAGCCTGGTCCGCTCCCCTGGCGCGGACTGCCGGCCTGGAGCTGCCCATCACCGGGATGCTGCTCTCCGCGGGCATCCTGGAGCGTCCCGCGGGTCTGGAAGCGTCGCACATGGCCTGCATCGACGCCGCCCAGGGAATCTACTTCCGGCCCGACACCGCGAAGCT
>CAJWBT010000473.1 GCA_913020235.1 uncultured Chloroflexota bacterium | reverse complement strand
CCCCTCTTTTACGCCTACTCCGGGATCAAGTCGGAGAGGGGCAACTGGCCCGGCGGATATCCCCAGGGGGCCTACCCCTGCAAAGACGGCTACGTCGCGTTCGGCGTGGGCACCAGCTTGTTCTTTGGCCGCCTCTGCCAGGCCATGGGCCGCCCCGACATCTTGGAAGACCCAAGATTTGCCACCTCGGACGCGCGAGCCGAGCACCAAGGAGAGTTCGAGGAGGCCCTTTTGGGCTGGACCATGAACTTCACCAAACGAGAACTCTTCCAGATATGCCAGGATGCCCGGGTGCTTTGCGCGCCACTTCTGGGCCCGGATGAGTTGCTGAGCGACCCCCAGCTGACGGAGCGGCAATATTTCCTGGAGGTGGAACATCCCCGGGCCGGCGGGCTGGCCCAAACCGGGCCCCCTTTCAAGATGGCGAAGACGCCCCCGAAGGTGCGGAGCGCCGCGCCCCTGTTGGGAGAGCACAACGGTGAAGTCTACGGCGGCAGGCTGGGCTACTCTCCGCGAGACCTGGTCCGCCTCCGGTCCGCCGGGGTGATATAGTGCTTCGTTCACTAGGTAACATTCAGTTCCCCACCTACCCGGAAGAGGGTTTGAGGGGAGGGGGAACGTCTTGATGAAGCGTGACATCAACCGAAGGGACTGGCCAGCGGGACGACAATTGCCAAGAGCGTTGGGAACGAAGCATCCAGCGTCTCCGCTCAAACGGGCAGCAAGTTATCAGACGCGATCTAGGACGTGATCTAGAATGAAGCCGCCTCTGGAAGGAATAACGGTCATCGACGTCGCCGAAGTGTGGGCCGGCCCCATGGGCGCCTCTCTTCTGGGGGACCTGGGCGCCAGAGTCATCAAGGTCGAGTCGTTCCCCCGCCCCGCCCACACCAGGCGTCCCGGCCCCGCCCTGGCCAAGGGCTACACCAACAACGACCCCTGGGCTCCCCGTCCCTGGGACCGGTCGGCCACCCACAATATGGCGAACCGCAACAAGTACGGCGTCACCCTCGACCTGGCCCATCCAACGGGACTGAAAACCTTCAAACGCCTGGCAGTGCTGGCCGATGTCCTCGTCGAGGCCTTCTCGGCGGGAACGGCGGAAAAGCTGGGAATCCACTACGAGGCGATCAGGGAAACCAAGCCGGACATCATCATGGCATCCATGCCCGGCTGGGGGGTGCAAGGACCGTACCAGGGCTACGTGAGCCTGGGAAGCGGCCTGGACGGGTTCAGCGGTCATTACGCCCTCAGGGGCTACCCCGACAACGACCCCAGCATGACACCGGTGGTGAACCACACCGACGCCATCGGGGCGATTACCCTGGCTTTCGCCGTTCAGGTCGCCATCCACCACCGAAACCGGACCGGCGAGGGGCAGTGGATAGATATCTCCCAAGTAGAGGGCTTCTTGCCCCACCTGAGCCAGCCGTTGATGGACTACGTGATGAACGGGCGCCAGCCGGGTCCCATGGGAAACCGGGACCATCATATGGCGCCCCACGGGTGCTATCGCTGCCGGGGAGAAGATAGCTGGGTGGTCATCACCGTGTCATCCGACCAGGAGTGGGCAGCCCTCCGCAGGGCGATGGGCGACCCGGCGTGGGCCAGGGAGGCGGAGTTCGCCGGCCCCCTCGGCCGACACAAGAATCAGAGCCGGCTGGATGCCCTGATCCAGGAGTGGACCCAGGGGCAGGACAAAAAAGAGGTCATGGGACTGTTGCAGCTAGTTGGGGTGCCCGCGCAGGCGGTGCTGAACGACGAGGACCTGTACGCCGACCCCCACCTCGAGGCCAGGGGCTTCTTCCAGCGGGCGGGGCATCCGATCATCGGGAAGTACCGTTACCCCGGCCATCTATGGAAGCTCGGCAAATCGCCTCAGCCCGCTTTTCGGCCGGCCAACTGCCTGGGAGAGCACAACGGGTACGTCTACGGTACCTTGCTCGGGATGAGCGACGGCGAGATCCGGCACCTGGAAGAGCAGAACATTATCGGCGACCAGGTACTATAGGCAGGCACGACGCCTACGGGATGACGGCCACCGCCCACTCCACCATCTTCTGACAGCCGGACCATGATGGGCGTCACAGGTTGTCAAGCACGGCCCATTGTGCAAGCGGAGACAACCCAATATAATTACCGCCGCAGCAGCATTCCAGGCACGAGGAGCCCCGATGACCGGCCTGCCCGCCATCCCGCCCGAAACGCTGGAGTCCCTTCGACAGATTCCAACCCAGACCCTGATCGACGCGCTATGGGTCAGGGGCTGGCCGATGAGCTTCATCCACGGCGCCAAGCCTTTGCAACTGGGCCAGAAA
>CAJWBT010000472.1 GCA_913020235.1 uncultured Chloroflexota bacterium | reverse complement strand
CCATATCGCGCCCAGCAGATAACCGGCGGCTACGTCGCTGGGCCAGTGAGACTGTTCGTGGACCCGGGCCGGACCGACCAGGATGACGAGGGCGCCAAGAACCGCCAGCGTTGGAACCAGCAGCTTCATCTCCAGCCTGTGGTAGATCGCCACGAAGGCCATAAAGCCGAAGAACACCGTGCTGCCGAAAACGTGCCCGCTGGGGAAGGAAGGGGTCGAATGATTGCCTGTCGCCAGAGGCCTGCCTCGGTCAACGACTTCTCCCAGAGTGTAGTCTCCCAGGATCGACACTAAGCCGATGGTCATGGCTACTATGGTGAATATCAACGCTCCCCGGGTCTTCCCGACGAGCAGGAGGATCGAGACTCCTACGAGCCCGTAGACCAGCCCTGCCTCGGCCCCCGTGAGAGCGGAAACCATCAACAACAGCCCCGACAGTCCGGGGAGGTCCCAGCCACTGACCCAATCCATCACCGTCTGGTCGTTGGGGAGGAGCGCGTCATTGGTGACGTTCACGGTCAACCAAGCCAGGAGGGCAGCCAGGAGACCAACCACGGCCAACCAGGCTACTGCCTGCGGCCGGATACTCGTTCGAGTCGAAACTTGTTGCGTCAGCGTGACCATTTGGTTTGCTCCTTGCCCGTTGTGCCGGCTCTACCATTCCGCTGCGGGAAAGATCGGGCCTGTTTTGATATATAGTAGGGCAGCTACGCGGGCTTGCCATCGTCCAGGCCACCGATTTTCGCCCGGACGAGTGGACGAACATCCTGTCGGTCACTCGGCTGATGTACCTATCAGCCGTTGGTATTAGACGGGTTAGTCACACGGCCTCCCGTGATCGTTTGGACCGAAAAGCGCGGGCGGACTTGGGGCCGCGGCTACACCCCGCCGAAGGCGTCGTAGGTCACTCCCATCAGCACGCCGAAAAGCAGGTGGAGCATGAGGAAACCCATGGCCGTGGCGTTGGGATAGCTCAGGGCAAACGCGCCGGGCGCTTGCACCACTCCAGATCGGACCCCAGGGTGCATCATGGGCATCATCCCCATAGCCATGCCGGAAACCACAAAATGCACGAACCCGAACAGCAAGCCCCACGCAGCCAGGGAGGACTCTATGTCGAAGGCCTGGTAGACACCCACATGGGCGAGAGCGAAGGCGATGCTCATGACGACGTGGATCATTGCTCCAGCCATGTAAACCACAACCTTTTCCCGGAACAGCATCGTGCCAAGCAGGTTGAAGAGGTTCATCTTCATCTGGCTTGGCATCATGGCTATGCCCATGTAGAGGACCGCGGCCATAATAGAGCCACTCAGTACACCCGCTCCGATCGCTGCCGGATAATCCATGTTCCCTCCTGCCCAAAAGGATGCTTGCTTTCTCTTCGATTAGATGCTCCGGATGAGGGGGTGGTGCACCGGCCGGTCCGGGATGCCGGTCCCCGGCGCCGGCTGCCATGGGAGCTAACCGCCCACCGGCAAGGTTGGCATTGGTTTCGTGACCTTCTCGGCCGGGGGCCACAGATCCCGTTTCTGTCGTACAATAATGGAGCGAGTGGACGTTCCGATGCCAATCAAGCGGTCCGTGGCGCTAGCGGTAGTCCAGCGGGACGCGCCCGGGAGAGTTCTTCTGGTGCGCCGCCCCGATGACGACGAAGAGCTGCCCGGTGTGTGGGGCCTGCCCGCGGCGTCATGCCGCGTGGGCGAGACCCTCGAGGCAGCGGCCCGGCGGATCGGGCCGCAGAAGCTCGGCGCCGGGATCGTTTTGGGGAAACGGCTGGCTTTCGGTACCCAGGTCCGGGCCCGCTACACCCTGGAGATGACCCTCTTCTCGGCAACGCTGGACCAAGCCGTACCCAGTTTGCCCGCGGGCCGGGAAGAGGGAGGTCCAGTCACCCTGTACGCGGCCTGGCGCTGGGGCGACCCGCGGGAATTGGCGGATTCGGCGCGACGGGGCTCTTTGTGCGGCCGGCTTCTGATGGAAACCCTCCCACCGCCCTAGGCCGGGCCCGCTGGGTGTTTCGAACAGCGGGGAAGCCGGCGGCCGCGGCCGGCAGGCCGTCGCGATTCGGGTAAAATGTGCCCATGAAGACCCACGTAATAGTCAAGACTCACGAACTGGCCCTGAAAGGCAAGAACCGGCCTTGGTTCATGCGGATGCTGGTGGACAACCTACGCAAAGCCACCCAGGGCACCGAGGTCCAAGCCGTTTGGCAGGGCCACATGATGGCCGGTCTGACCCTTGAGGATGAAGCCGCCTGGCCTGCCGTGGCGGAGCGGGTGAAGGACTGCTTCGGCGTCGCCAAGTTCTTCATGGCCTA
>CAJWBT010000471.1 GCA_913020235.1 uncultured Chloroflexota bacterium | reverse complement strand
GTGCTTTTTCACGGTGATGGGATAGTAGGTGCCGCCCTTCACGGTGGCATCGTTGGCAACCACCACCACCTCTTTTTCATGCACCACGCCGACGCCGGTGACGATGCCCGCCGAGTTCACTTCGTCGTCGTACATGCCCCAGGCCGCAAGGGGACTGAGTTCCAGGAACGGTGCGTCGTGATCCAAAAAGGCTTCGATACGGTCCCGCACCAGCATTTTGCCCCGGCTACGGTGCAGCTCCGCCCGCTGGGGGCTTCCTCCCTCTCGGACCGACGACAGCCGGTCCTTCAGCTCCGCCACCAACGCCACCATGCTTTCCCGGTTCTCCGCAAACTGGAGACTTTGGGTTTGCGCCCTGGATTCAATTACATCCATATCAGCCTGCCGACGCCCCTGTTGGGGCATTATGTTCAACCGCCGGCGCAATACTGCCGGTGATATCGCATTGTATACCCTGGGCTGGAGGAGAAACGAAATGGGGAAAAACCCGCACTCGGCCGTTTCAGAAGACCGGCTCGATCAACCGGTCCCCGGAGGCTGGAGAGGCGGCAGTCCGGCCCCGCCAGGATTCGTTGTCTCATCGATGACGTTGGTTCCTGGGCCTTGGCGCCGTATCTCGAGCCGCCGGTCCCCAATGGCCCGAGCATAGGCTATAATTCCGTCTTACAGCTTAGCGCCAAGTCAACGATTAGGAGGCTGAATCATGGGTTCAATCAGACTTTATTCAGGCGACGATGGTGAGTCCCACATCGAGGAGATAGACCTGACTACCAATCCCGCGTGGACCACCCTCCACGACGCCAAGGGCATCTTGTTCCGGTCGTCACCCCCCGGCTACTTTAGCGATTGGCACATCGCACCAAGGCGCCAGTACATAATCACCCTCTCCGGCCAGGCCGAGATTGGGCTGGCCGACGGAACAATTTACCGTCTGGGGCCGGGAGACGTGAACCTGGCGGAAGACCTGACCGGCCACGGACACACCACCCGGGTGGTGGGCGACGTACCCAGGGTGACCGCCACGGTGCACCTGGGCACTTAAGACAGACTCAAAGGCGGGTGGCGGAACGTCGTGCTAGACGGTCCGGCGAGACGATCGGGTGCGCTCGTCGGAGCGACAGGGAACCGGACCTGCCCGCCCATGCACCGTTGCCACGCCGACGGTCTGGTGATATATTCGGGGCGTCTTCCGAGACCACCGCGGTGAGAACCAGAGTGAATAGCGGCCCTCGTGGATTCAGGGTTACCCAATGAAGCGGGGGCCGGACCAGGCCAACACAGTCAACAAGGAGGCTTACCATGGCCACTCAGGAGCAGCAAAAGCTAGACGTAGGCGAGTTGATTACCGACGAGCTGATCGAGGCCGCGCGGGCCCGGATCGGTGTGGCCGCCCCAACGCTAGCTTGGGACCGTCCCTGGGTCGAGGTAGCGTCCAGAGACACGATGCGGCACTGGGCCTACGGCCTCGGCGATGACAACCCCCTGTTCACCGACGAGGAGTATGCCAAGAAGACTCGTTGGGGCGGGCTCATCGCCCCTCCAACCTATATATACAACATGGGCACCACCGAGGAAATCCCGGAGATACCCAAAGAGGTGCGGGACCGGGGCCGGGGCGGCGCAATGGCCGGCATTCACGGGTTCTATTCCGGCAACGACATCGAGTTCTACAAGCCGGTGCGCGAAGGAGACAAGATCGTCCGAATCGGCTTCCCAATAGTCGCCGTCGATGTGAAGGAAAACAGCGCCTTCAGCGGGCGCTCCGTCATCATATCCCGGGTGCGAGGCATCTTCTGGAACCAGCACAACGAGCTGGTGGCCATATGGCGCGACTGGACCACCCGGACGCAGCGCGCGGTGGCCGCCGGCAAGCAACGCAAGTACATGGACATCAAACAGCCCTACTACACCCCCGAGATGTTGAAGGAGATCGATGAGCTAACGGAAAATGAGGAGGTCCGGGGCGCCCTGCCGCGCTACTGGGAGGACGTGGAGGTGGGCGACGAGATGCGGCCCATGGTCAAAGGTCCCATTCTGCTCACCGACCTGCTCTGCTTCCTGCAAGGGTCGGAGGCGCGTTTCGCCAAGGCTCACAAGATTCGCCACCGGAGCTACAAGCGCCACCCTCGGGCCTTTTCTCTGAACGAGTTCGGCGTGCCCGACGTGGTCGAGCGAGTGCACTGGGAAGACGCTTGGGCCCGGAGTATCGGCAACCCCTACGCTTACGACTATGGCTGGCAGCGCAACGCCTGGGTCTGCAACTATTTGACCAACTGGATGGGGGACGACGCCTGGCTGTGGCGCGAGTACGACCAGATACGC
>CAJWBT010000470.1 GCA_913020235.1 uncultured Chloroflexota bacterium | reverse complement strand
GAGTAGGAAGTCTCGTCCATGACGTGGCACCAGTAGCACCACACCGCCGAGATGGCGAGCAGCACCGGCTTGTTTTCCGCCTGGGCCTTGGCGAAAGCGGCGTCGCCCCACGGCTGCCAGTCAATCTGGTGGGCCAAGTTGGGATTAGGCGAGAAGCGGAAGCTAGGCGCTGGGCTTCCCGTGGAGGGTTCGATATCGGACGTGGCGTGAGCCCCTTTGGCCTTCGGCAATAGTGGGTGTCCCGGCGGGAGTCGCCACCGCTATGTGGCGGGGCGCTGAACGCTTACGTTAGCATAGCACCCCCGGTTTTTCAATCGATGCCTGGACCTAGGCGAGGTCATCTGGTGCCGGCCACGCCCTCACCTAGCCCAGGCTGCGACGGGTGTGCAACCGGGCACATGGTTGCACATAGACCGGGGACATAGGTAACACAAGAGTAGGCAGATGCAAGGTACGATTAGTCAGACTGTCCAGGATAATCAATAGACTCACGTAAAACAAGAACGGCTCCGTCGTCGGCCAGGCCCTCACCCAGCCCAGGCTGCGCCAGGGCATCCCTCTCCCACTGTGGGAGAGGGACCGAGGGTGAGGGAACGCGCAGAGGTTCACTTTGCTCAGGGATGCCGGCACCCCCCAGGCCCCCTCAAGAAAGCCCCGTTTGCCGATTTGCGGCACGAGCGGCGAGGCCTGGAATCCTCTTTGTGCTATACTCGTTTCCGCTCAGACTGGGTCCGGTCTTTCGGGCCCGCACACTTCGAACGCCACTCTTTTGGGGAAGCCATGGTGGAGCTGATACAGTCTACAACCAACCCCTTCGGCGGGATCGTCGTTCAGCCGGAAGAACTGCCCGATGATCCGGGTGAGTTCCGGCGGCGGCTCAGCGCCTCGTTGGATAGCTGGCGCTCGGATGGCCGCCTGGCGGTGTGGCTGGAGGTGCCGATCGCCAAAGCGGCGCTGGTGCCCGCGGCGGTGGAAGCCGGGTTCTCCTACCACCACACCGGGGAGGCCTACCTGATGCTGACCCTCCGGCTGGTGGAAGACGCCCACATCCCACCCTACGCATCGCACTACATCGGAGCCGGAGGCGTGGTGCTCAATGACCGGGACGAGCTGCTGGTGGTGCGCGAGAAGTATGGATTTGGGGGCCGGGCCCCAATGCTGAAGCTGCCCGGAGGGGCCCTCGGCGCGGGGGAACACCTGGAGGACGCGGTGGTCCGGGAAGTCCTGGAGGAGACCGGGGTCGAGACTCGTTTCGAGGCGATAGTGTGCTTTCGCCACTGGCACGGTTACCGGTACGGAAAATCGGACATCTACTTCGTGTGCCGTCTCAGACCGGTGAGCACGGCGATAACCATCCAAAGCGAAGAACTCCAAGAGTGCCTTTGGATGCCGGTCGAGGAGTTCCTGGGGCGTGAGAACATCAGTGAATTCACTAAGTGGATCGTCCGGGCCGGAATGGGGGCACCGGGTTTCGTGCACGCCATGGTGGAGGGGTTTTCGGACTCCACCAGGCGGGAGTTTTTCGTCGCGACGGCCGCCGAGTAGAGCCGGGCTACTCTTCGGGTGCGGCGTCGCCTCGCGCGGCACGGTCAGACTCGGTTGACTTCGCCAAGGAAGCGTGGATAATAGGCCGGGGGTGAAGCAAAGTGGAACTGCTATTCATTTTTCGCGACGCCCGAGAGGACGCCCTGCTGAGCACGGTGGTGATGGCCATGGAGGCTCAGAAGGCAGGCGCCGAAACGGGCATCTTGTTCACCGGTGAAGCCATCGCCGCGTTGTCGGGGAAGCCTTTTACCTGGGCGCCGTTGCTCGTGGATTGGGACACCCGCATGCTGGTTTCCCGGACGGCCAACGAATTGGGGTACCCCCTGGCCAGCCCCAGGGACAAACGCATGCGCTGGACGAAGCCGCTCCAGCTCTTGCCGGCGGCCAAAGACGCCGGGGTCCGCCTTCTGGCCGATCCCCTCTGGTCGAAGCTGCTCAACGCCGAGGAGAAGCTTCCCGGAGATCTGGAACGCCCGGATACGGCCTCCCTCCTTCAAGAGCTAAGGCAGGCCCAGAAGGTCATCGGCAGCTTCTAGAGCCTGTCTCAAGAGGTGGTCCGACAAGCTCACCACGAACGGTGGAGTAGCTCTCCGTCCCTTCGTCCTGACCTTGTCGAAGGACGGTTCATTCCGGGTCATGCGGTCTGGAGACAGCTATTTGATAAGGAGGGTCCCATGGGATGGACGGCGTGGGAAAAGCCCGAGGCATTTCGCCAATTCGAGCATATCCACTATGAGAAAAAGCAGCACACCGAGCTGGGCGGGGGCATAGCCCGCGTTACCATCGACCGGCCCA
>CAJWBT010000469.1 GCA_913020235.1 uncultured Chloroflexota bacterium | reverse complement strand
CGCCTGCGGCCGGGCGGCCATGGAGTGGGTCACCAGGGCCGGGGAAATGGCCCTGGCCGGCGTGGTGGAGGCAATGGCTACCGCCCCATTGAACAAAGAAGCGGCCAGCCTGGCTGGGTACAAATCCATCGGCCACACGGAGCTGTTGCACCAACTCACCGGTGCGAAGGAAGTGGCCACCATGTTGATGGCCAAGAACCTGCGTGTGGTGCACCTGACCACCCACCGCTCCCTGCGACTGGCCTGCGATTACGTGAAGAAAGACCGAATCCTGGAGTTCCTCCAATTGACCCATGACAGCTTCGTCAAGTGGGGGGTTCCCCGTCCCAGGATCGCGGCGGCGGCGCTAAACCCCCACGGCAGCGACGGCGGCCTGATGGGAAACGAGGAGTCGGAGGAGATAGCTCCTGCCGTGGCCGCGGCCCAGGGCCGGGGCATCGACGCCGTTGGCCCCGTTCCGGCCGACATTGTCTTTCACCAAGCGACTCAGGACCGGTACGACGTGGTGCTAGCTATGTTCCACGACCAGGGGCACATCCCGGTGAAAGTATACGGCTTCGAGGAAAGCATCACCGCCAATTTGGGATTGCCCTTCGTGCGGACCTCGGTGGACCACGGCACCGCCTTCGACATCGCCGGGCAGGGGATTGCCAGTCACATCAGCATGCTGGAGGCTATTCGTTTGGCCGTGGCCCTGGCGAAAGGCAAAGGCCTCGCCGATTTCTGATCCTGGGGGGCTTCTGATATTGCTTCAGCGGCCCGCTTTGAAGGTTGGGCGCTGGTGCCTGATTAAGCTCCGCCTAATTTCGCTCGGTCTCGAATCTGCCGAAGGACCTCCTGCCAAGGGATACCCAGGTCCCGGTCCAGCTCGAGGTCATCCAACCTGCGGTCAAGCTCTGCGCGCTGGGCATCGGTCACCGGCACATCCTCGGGGTCGAGGCTGTCCCAGAGGTCCGCAAGCAACGTGAGTCGCTCCTCAGCGGTCAGGTTCTTGATGTCGACATTGGAACTCATGCCTTGGTTGTCCCACACCACTCGACGCTGTTCAATATTCGCCTGGCGTCAGCTTGATGGGCTCTTATGCCGCAATACCTTCAACCGTCAAGTGATGCACGTCAGTGCGACGGCTCGCATGCTCGAATGTAATCGCGCATACGCTGCCATCGGAGTCCAGATCTAGGATTGTGTTTTCATCAAGATCCTTGGACTCCGCAATATCGCTATCGCGGAATTCAATGTACAGAGTGTCGGTATCTTTAAAGTACTGAACTTTCATAGCTTGTATCCACGATCAAAAAAAGCGTTATGGACCGTCTCCCGGTCCGGTAACAAGACCACCCGAAGGTACCGGTCTTCCATTTCAGCAATCCTCGCCCAACGCTGGACTCGACCATCAAACTGGACGTGCTCGCGCTCCGGGGCCTCGATGACGCGCTGAATCCATTCGTCCTGGATTATAGCACGGTCAGGACGAGAGCGAATTGCTCGAAAGTACTCCGTGACCTTCATGGTGCCAGTTTCCTCTCGGCACAAAGTGTCTTCTATGCGGATTGTGGCGGACATCACGCTATCAGCCTCCATTACGGAAGGTCAAGGGCCGATGTACCATAGTGATTCGAGACTTCAGATGTCACTTCATTGGGTTAGGGTTTTCTCGCCGGGCATTGTTTGCCGAAACACCTAAGAGCCTCCGCCGGGTCCGCCAAGATTCCGCCTCCCGCTGCCGAACCGCGTAGAGTATAATGGGTGAGCAAATCAGGGGAGAGGGTCTCCCTGACTAGGGACGGGTTCAATTCATGAAGCTAGCGTTCATCGGGGGCGGCACCATGGCGGAGGCAATCCTCCAGGGTGTGCTCACCGCCAAGCTGGCCGGCCCCGACGAGATTCGGGTTGGCGAGCGCCTGGCCGACCGGTCCAAGTACCTGTCCCGGCAGTACGGCGTCCACGTGGGGCCGGACAACGCCGAAGCCCTCCGGGACGCGGACCTGGTGCTCTTGGCCGTCAAGCCTCAGGACCTTGCCTCCGTGTTCGGGCAGCTGAATGGCCGGTTGGGCGCGGGGCAGTCGGCCCTTTCCATCGTGGCCGGCGCCAAGATGTCCACCCTGGCCGCCGGCCTGGGCCACGCGGCCATCATCCGGGTCATGCCCAACACCCCAGCCCAGATTGGTTGCGGTATGAGCCTGTGGACCTGCTCCAACGAAGTGGAAACACCGGTGCGCGACATGACTCGGTCCGTGCTGGCCACCGTGGGCCAGGAAATCTACGTCGACGATGAAAAGTACCTGGACATGGCCACGGCTTTGAGCGCCAGCGGACCGGCTTACGTCTTCCTGGTTATCGAGGCG
>CAJWBT010000468.1 GCA_913020235.1 uncultured Chloroflexota bacterium | reverse complement strand
ATCAACCCGTTCCCCAGCTTCGCGGCCCGCTCCATCTGCTTGTCCTGGCGCGCCCGCCAGTGGCAGGCCAGCAGGATGGGGATCCCTCCGGGCTGGACCGGCAACGGCTCCATCGACACCCCGTCCAGATTGAAGTGCCTGCCGGCGAAGGTCAACGGCTTACCCGACCCCAACCCCTGGACGATCCGCACCACCTCTTCCAGCCGCCGCGCCCGTTGGGCCGGAACGACCCCGGCGTTCAGCCACTCCTGACGTTGCTCCTC
The DNA here is from genome assembly GCA_913020235.1 of uncultured Chloroflexota bacterium. The sequence goes on along the minus strand of CAJWBT010000468.1, from coordinate 2,084 downwards.
GTTGAAGGCGCCGCCGACGCTGGCGCCGATCACCAGGCGCCCCCTGGAGATCAGGTCAACCGTTGCCATGGTCTGGGCCAGCAAGACCGGGTGGCGCAACCCCGCCAACATGACCGCCGTTCCCAGCCGGACCTTCTTCGTCCGGGCCGCCACCGCCGCCAGGGCGGCCAGGGGCTCGAGCCTGGGCTTGGACGTCAAGCTGTCGCCCACCCACACCGAGTCCAACCCGGCGGCTTCCACCCGCTCCGCCAACTCCATAACCTGGTCGGCGTGGGTTGGAGGCCGATCTCCCAGCAACAAGTCCCGGCTGGGCAACTGCACTCCGATCTTCACTTTGGGAGAGGACATGCCAACCTCCTTCTTGATTAAGAGCCATCGGTTAACCCGCCGCCGTGGTTCGACGGGTCCGGCTTCGTCGAGACTCTCGATAGAATCGGAACTCGCCGTGGGCAGGGGAGTTCCGTTCGTCATCAGCTTGTGAGCTTGCCGAAGGAGCTAGGACCGCCTCACCGAAAACCCAATCTGACGTCCCGCCGGAACGCCTACCTCGCTCCTCGTTCACCCCTCCGCTGCCATGTGGGGACATCCTTTCCCTCCGGGGACGATGCCACCCGCCCAGGCACCAGCCGCTCCAGCAACCCCGGCTCCATTAGTTCATAGGTCTCCAGGTCGCTGGGGGTGTCCAGGTCAAAGCCAAGGCCCGGACTGTAGCAAATGGCGACGGACACACCGAGCTTGGCCGCCTGGGACAGGTGCCTGATGAAGCTAAGAGGACCCAGCTCCGGCAGGAAAGGTGTCCCGGCGGGGACCAGGATAGCGTTGGTCCCCCCGTCCCTCCGGGCGGGGGCCAAACAGATATTGTTCTGCCGCCGGGAGGCTTGAAGCACGCTGTGCACGTCGCTGGTTTTGAGGAAGGGCAGGTCCGCCGCCAGGTACATAGCCGAGTGGCCCTGCCGAAAAGCCCGGTCGAAGGCTTGGGCCAGGGTGTCATTGAGGTTGCGGCCCATATCCTCCAGCCAGACGCCGTCGGAGTTGCGGGTCAGGCTTCGCACCCGCTGGTCGCCCCCCACCACCCAGAACATACCGATAGAAGCGCCCCGCACGGCGCCGATCACCCGGCGCAGCATGCCCAAAGCCAGGTCTGCCCGCTGCTCCCGGGTGAAACTACGGTTTAGCCGAGTCTTGCTCTCGACCAAGGGCTTCATCGGGATGATGGCGATTACGCTCGGGGCCTCTTCTCCTTCTTCTTTCTCCATCGGCTCAACCAACTCTCATCGCCAAAACAAGCTCTGCCAGCGCCACTTTATCAGCCTCGGTCTCCATGATTATCGAAGCGGTCACGGGCCTAACCCCCAGCTCCGCAATGGCCGGACTCAAGTGGGCGTCCTGGTCATCGATCAGAAGCAGGTCGCACAGCCCCTGGTACTGCTTGGCGATCCCCACGCAGGAGACCGCCTGGCCCAACTCAGACATGATCTTGGCGGCCGGGCCTCTGACCGCCGCGCCTCCGACGATGGGGCTGACCGCCACCCTGAGCCCCGGCGCGTTCTCCAACCGCTCGCGTACGCCGGGAAGGGCCAGGATAGGCCCCAGGCTAAGGAATGGGTTGGAGGGGCAGAGCACGATCAGCCGCGCCCGCTCCAGGGCCGCCTCCAAAACGGGGGATGGCCGCGCCGACTCCGCACCATCATACCTGATTTCGTGGACCCGTGGCGCGGCCCGGCGCTGGACGAAGTAGCTTTGCATGGGCAGCTCCCCCGAGTCGGTGCTCAGGACCGTCCGGACCGGGTCGTCGCTCATGGGCACCACCCGGTGGGCTATTCCAAGATGCCGGCACAGCTCCGCCGTGACCTCCGACAATGTAGCACCTTGGCGAAGGAGCTGAGTGCGCCGGATATGAGTCGCCAGGTCCCGGTCACCCAGGTTGAACCACGCATCGGCTCCGTACTCACGCAACATACCCAGAGTGTTGAAGGTATCCCCATCCAGCCCCCAGCCGGTCCGAGGGTTGGACAGACCCGCCAGGGTATACATCACCGTATCCAGGTCCGGGCAGACGTGGAGCCCGTGGAAACACTCGTCGT
>CAJWBT010000467.1 GCA_913020235.1 uncultured Chloroflexota bacterium | reverse complement strand
CCCGGCCAGGGAGCGGTGGGGGATGCCCGGGAGATTTACCAGGAGGGCCTCAGGATGCCGGCCCTGCGGCTATACCGCGCCGGCGAACTCCAGCGCGATATCCATGAGCTGATCCTGCTCAACGTGCGCGGTCCCAGTGAGCGGGAAGGTGATATGCGGGCCCATATCGCCTCATTGAAGCTGGGAGAGCGCCGCGTCAAGGAGATGTGCGGGCGGTACGGCGTTGGGTTCCTCTTGAACTGTATGAGCGAGCTGATGGATTACTCGGAGAGACGTACCCGGCAGGCCATCGCAGCGGTCCCCGAAGGCAGCTACACGCACCAGGACCTCATGGATGATGATCACTTCACCGATGAGCCCATCCCAATCGTCGCCACCCTCACGGTCTCCCATACGCCGGAGCCGAACCTGCTGGTCGACTTCGCCGGGACGGGCGGCCCGGCCCGATGTGGCATCAACCTCACCAGGGAAGGCACCCTGGCGGCGGTCTACTGGGTCCTGAAGGGGATAATTGCCCTCGACATACCGGTCAACGACGGCTTCCACCGCGCCATCAAGGTGGTGGCTCCCGAGGACTGTATGTTGAACCCCCGGCCCCCTTCCCCCGTGGGCGCCCGGTACGAGACCGTGACCCTGGTTGTCGACGTGCTGCTGGGGGCGCTGGGACAAGCATTGCCCCAAAAGGCCATCGCCGCATCCCATGGCACCCATGGGATCGGCTTCGCGGGGCGGGGGGGACGGTATTTCATTTACTACGAGACCGTCGGAGGCGGCACGGGGGGCACCGCCTTCAAGGACGGCCTGGACTGCTGCCACAACACGTCGAACCTTCCCATCGAGGCCGCCGAACTGGAGTTTCCGCTGCACGTGGAGTGCCTTGAGTACGTCCCCGACTCCGAGGGTGCCGGGCAGTTCCGTGGAGGGTTGGGCGTGCGCAAGTCCTGGAGAATCCTCCACGACTCCTACATCAACACCCAGTCCGTGCGGCACACGGTCCATCCCCAGGGCCTCTTCGGAGGGTACGAGGCGCAGGCCTGCCGCATCGTGCTGAACGCCGGCAAGTCTGATGAGAGCCTGCTGCCCCGGCTGAGCACCCTGGTGGAAGTTTGCCCCGGCGACGTGCTGTCTGTCGTCACACCGGGCGGGGGCGGGCTCGGCCCGCCCGAGGAACGGGACCCCGAGAGGGTGCTCCGGGACTACCGCAACGGCAAGGTCTCCTTGGCGAGGGCTCAGAGCGTTTATCGCGTGGCCATTGACGCCGAGACTGGACAGGTGGACCTGGAAGCGACTCGACACCTGAGACAGCCAGGGCCTGACACAGGGTCGCCGCCGGCGCCGGGCGCCGGGAGGTCTTAGACATGTCGCGGTACCGCATTGGAATCGACATCGGGGGCACATTCACCGACCACGTCCTCCACGACGAGGAGACCGGGCGGACCCTCAATATCAAAGTCCCCACGACCCCCTCGGACCTGTCGCGCTGCTTCCTAGAAGGGCTTCGGGCACTGGAAGAAAAGGTGGAGCCGGGGCTTCCGGGCCTGGAGTTAATAGCCCACGGTACGACCGTGAACACCAACGCCATCATCCAGCGCAGAGGCGCCAATGCCGCGCTCCTCACCACCAAGGGGTTTCGGGACGTTCTGGAAATAGGGCGGCAGATCAGGCCGGGCGCCCACGACTTTTTTTCGGAACGCCCGGCTCCCCTGGTGCCCCGGTCCCTTCGGGTCGAAGTAGAGGAGCGCATCGCCAGCGACGGATCGGTAGTCTCCCCCCTCAGCGAGCCGGGCGTCCTGGAGGCAGCGAAGCTCCTTCGGCAGCAGCAGGTGAACGCGGTTGCCGTTTGCTTTCTCAATTCGTACGCCAATCCGGCCCACGAGCTGGAGGCCAAGAGCATCTTGATGCGAGAATTGCCCGGCGTGTACATTGCCGTTTCCGCCGAAGTCTCCCGTGAGTTCCGTGAGTTCGAACGTACCAGCACCGTGGTCGCGGACGCCTACGTCGGGCCGCTGTTCGTCAGCTACCTGGATAAGTTGGAGTTCGAGCTTGAGGCGCTTCTCGGCCGTCCGGGCCGCCTGGTTATCATGCACTCGGGCGGCGGTCTGATGTCCGTGGACCGCGCCCGCCATCGCCCTCACACCACCATCGAGTCGGGCCCGGCGGCCGGGGTGATGGCGGCGGCTGAGCTTGGGTCCCAGGTCTCAATGCCGAGCGTCATTTCCTTTGACATGGGTGGCACCACCGCCAAGGCCAGCTTGGTGGAGAAGGGGCAGGCCCGGACCCTCAGCATGTTTGGGATTGGGGAGGACCAGAGCGGCGGTATCGGGGGCCGGATCACGGGCATTCCCATCAG
>CAJWBT010000466.1 GCA_913020235.1 uncultured Chloroflexota bacterium | reverse complement strand
AAGTCCAGACTTGATTCGCGGACGCTGCCCAGGCTCTCGGCGGCAACCTCCTCCATGCTTCGCAGGTTTTCCTGTAGCCCTCTGACCTCGCTATCCATATTTGCAACTCCTTGGTTCCACAGAGTCTAGCCGCTGGCTCAACACCGGTATCGGGCAGGGGCTATTCGTTCTCCATCGATACCGAATTCTTCAAAGTGCCAATGCCGGAGATCTCCACCTCCACCACATCGCCGGGTTTCATCGCTTTGGTGGACCCCGAAGTTCCGGTGAATATGAGGTCACCCGGGAACAGCGTCGTGTACTGGCTAATGTAGGCGACGATGGACGGCACGTCGTGGATCATGTCTCCGGTGTTGAACCGGTGCTCCACTCGGCCGTTCAAACGCACGGTGACGTCCAGGTTGCCGGGTTCCACATGGGTAGTGATCCACGGTCCCACCGGGCCCCACGTGGGGAGGCCCTTAGCGCGCCAATCGGAGTAGTCTTTCTCCCAGCTTCTTTTCTCGGTGACGTCGTTGCCGCAGGTATATCCCAGAACGTAGTCCAGGGCGCGCTCCCGGCTTATCCGGCGGGCCCGCCGGCCGATCACAACGACCAGTTCCCCCTCGTAGTGCGCTTCACCGGCCTCCTGCGTGAGCACGATGGGAGAGCCGCTGCCAGTCAAAGACGCGTTGCTCTTGGGAAATGGTTGTATTCCCATCTTGCTGAAGGGGAGGTCGCTGCTCTCCTCGGCCTGGGCCAGATGGTCGCGGTAGTTGACCCCCACTCCGCCGAACACCTGAATCGGGGAGGTTACTGGAAGTAGGACCACCGCTGACAGACGGCGCCTCCGGGAACTCAACCGGACCTCGCCCCGAAACGGGCTGCCCCGGATGTCCGTCACCGACTCTCCCTCGACCACACCATAACGAACCCGGCCCTGGCTACGGAACCTGGCGATGTTCATGGCACTGCCCTCTCTCCGGGCAACTATAACGCCGGGGAAGGCACGGCGCAACGCTGGCCCGCCCGCTACGGCCTGCACCGCGAAGGGACTGGCGCCCAAACCCAAGTATTCTGTCAACCTGGCTTTAACATCCGGCCCGCCACAGGGAGTCAGCGCAAGAACGAAAAGGGTAAAGGCATGCTGCCTCACTTTGGGCGGGGCAGCATGCCATGAATTCAACTCTCGCCGGGATTGGCAAAGCCTTTGTTGAGCACCATTTTCAGGGTGCTTGCCCTCGTCAAGTTTGTTGTACAGACCTGCTTGGAAGGGGCAACGGCCGGAACCCGACGCTTGACGGCCTCAGAAGGCGCGCCTACAATTACCTTTGTCATGCATGGCGTTCTTACCCGGGCGCGCGCAATCTGACACAGGCATTGCTGGACCAGGATGAAGTGGCTGTACATAGGTATGGGGATACTCGGGGCGACCTCCCCGTCAGCCGTCTTCTACATCATGCATCTGGACCGCACGGTCCCGGGAACCTTCTTCGACGTGGGCGTGTACATATATGGCGCCGCGGTCAGCATCATGGTCATCCCGGTGGGAATAGTTTTTGGCCTCTTGATTGCGGCTGCTATCCACGTGGTCATTATTGCGGTTGCCCGATCGCGACGGCCTGCCCCTCCCTCGCTGTCCGACCTTTCTTCCATAGGGAAACGGCAGCAGGGTAACGGGTGGGCCGGGCCATAGCCCTCTGCGAACCGGCTTTCCTTCGGCTGGCCCGGCGGCCTCCGTGCTCCCGACCCGTGCTCGTAACTTTTCTCAGAAGCGGCAAGAATCCCCTTCTGTCCATCCTTGCCTCGATAGCGCCCTGGAAAATGTCACCCCACGTGAAGCGAGGGGTCTGGAGTGACGGGTCCAGGTTGCCACGGAGGAACCCCGCACCAGATTCCTCGTCGCTTCGCTCTTCAGAATGACAGAGTAGCTTCGCTCCTCGGTATGGCGGTTTTGAAGCAAAGCCCCTTTAGCCTCTTTCAACCAACCGGGCATGGAGGGATCTTCTAGCCGGCGTTCACTTCCGGCCAGCGGAGAGTTGGTGCAGCAGGGCCATCCGGACCGCCACTCCGTTGGCCACCTGCTTTTCGATAACCGAACGGCCGCCGTGGGCGATGCTGGAGCTGATTTCGATCCCCTCGTTCATCGGGCCGGGGTGCATCACCAGGGCTTCGGGCTTGGCCCGGTCCAGCCGCTCCTCGGTCACCTGCCAACGCCGGACGTATTCCCGCAAGCTGGGCAGAAAGCCGCCTCCCTGACGCTCCGCTTGTAGCCGGAGGGCCATGACCACGTCGGCATCCCGGATCGCCCGGTCAAGGTCGGTATCCACCTCCACCGAGGCCAACGCCGGGTCGTGATCCCCGTTTTGTTCGT
>CAJWBT010000465.1 GCA_913020235.1 uncultured Chloroflexota bacterium | reverse complement strand
ATGAACGCGGTAAGCTTCGAGGCCAACTCAGAGCTGTTCGATGTCTGGACCGACTTCGCCGAGGACCCGGAGGTGTGGATCGCCATCCTCACGGGCGCGGGCCAAAAGGCGTTTTGCGCCGGTTCCGACATCAAAGCCATGGTCACGGCCACCGAAGAGCAACGGGCGATGAGCAACACGGAGCGGGAGGCCCGCGACTCCCACGTACAGGAGGGCGGCCTGGTTCACCGGGAGATATGGAAGCCCATCATCGCCGCCGTCAATGGCTTCTGCCTTGGGGGCGGGCTGGAAATAGCCATGGCCTGCGACATCATCATCGCCTCCGAAACGGCCAGCTTTGGCGTGCCCGAGATCCGGAACACCGGCAGCTATCCGGGCTCCGGCGGAGTCCACCGGCTACCCCGGCACATACCCCTCAAAATCGCGATGCAGATGTTCTTGACCGGCGATCGCATCAGCGCCGAAGAGGCTCTGCGGCACGGCTTGATCAACAAGGTTGTGCCCGCGGACCAGCTCATGGCGGAAGCCGTGGCGATGGCCGACCGGATCAACGAGAACTCGCCCATATCGGCGCGGGTCGCCAAGGAGATGGTGACCAAGAGCCTGGACGTCCCGCTTGAATACCCCGCCGATCCGGGCACCCGGGCCTGGGACATCGAGCCCGGGATAGCGGCGAAGTTGCGGGCATCGGAGGACTGGCAATCAAGAGAGGGCCCGAGGTCCTTCGTGGAAAAGCGAAGACCGGTCTGGAAGGGCCGTTAGGCCGGTCCAACAAGCACGGGCGGCCTGGGAGGGGCGCCCGGCTGCCCAAAAGGGCGTTATTAGGCTTGAGGGGAACGGCCGCACGCGGCCGCGCCGGAACCTCGCGGAGGCCCCTAGCGCGGCTTGGAGGGCAGGGCAACCAGGACCGGCCCCGGACCCACGCTGACGCCCTTCGAGTTCTCCGACCAAACCTCCAACTCCACCAGGTTCTCTCCTCCCTCCTGCCACTTCTTCTTCACGGTCCCTTTTGTGACCACGGAGTCGCCCACGGTGTTGAAGATCTTCATCCGGAAGGGGCCCACCTTCTTGATCCGGCCGTCCAGGCCGATGAACTCCTGGACGGTGCGGTTCCACATGCCCTGGATGAACACGTTGTTCATGTACATCTCGGGCGCCCCCTGCGATTGGGCGACACGGGTATTGTGGTGGATAGGGGAGAAGTCCCGGTTGGCGCCCGCCTCGATGACCATGCGCTGGACCGTCAGGTGGATGGTCACGGGAGGAAGCTCCGTCCCTTCGGCGACATCTTCAAAGTAGCGCTGCTTTGTCCAATCGGCCATGGTTCATTGCCCTCCTGAACGGTATGCGAGTAAGTCCTTGGCGCCCATGGGAACAGGTCTACCCCTTAGGGTGCGGGTTGTAGGCATAGCCTCCGGTCCGCGTTCTTGCCACCAGCTCTCCCCGTTGGTTGCTGATCTCGCTCTCGAACACGGTGAAGGCGCCGTAGCCAACACTGGTTTCCCTTACGACCACCGACACCAGCTTTCTCCCTTTTGTGGTCAGGATATCCCCCACGTAGACCGGTAAGATGTACTCGATCTCGACGTCCGTGGCGAAGCTGGCGGTGGTCTTGGGCATAGGGAGGGGCCGCGCGCTGCCGCTGCCGGCAGCCTGCCGGTCGGCCCGGGCGTCGAGGTCAGGGCTGGGCCATCGGGAGGGGTCACCCGGTTTCCAGATAGCCGGGTAGGAGAAGGTCCGGTTGATGCTGCTCACCGGTGCGGTGATGCCCCGATAGCCGTGCTGTTTGGCTATCTCGTCGTCGTGGTGAAGGGGACAGTCCAGCTCCAGCGGCTCGCAGTAGCGCCGAACCGCGCTCCGCTCCACCGGGTCGGCTGCTGTCTGGATCTCGCCTCCTGAGAAGTCCTCACCGATGGCGGCCTTAAGGTCGTCCCAGGTGTACTCCTTCTCCTGCTGCTGAGTCATTGCTCCTCCTCTGGCTGCGAACACGAGAGAGTGTCTCCGCAAACCTTCGCAAAACTGCCTTCTGCCACGAGCCTCCCCGAGATGGTGCTTCCAGCCAGAGCCCTGGCTGCTGGGCTCAAAAGTACAGGCGGCGCTACGATTTGTCAAACCGATTGTCAATCCGAGTACCGCCGGCGCCGGCTTCTCTATCACATGTGCCAAGTTTCAGGCGCACCATGGTACAATTACTCCCAGAGCACCATTCAGAGAAGGGCATTGATCATCACTCTACCGACCGAAGGAGGACCAGGTGCCCGCGCCTAGCGTGCTAGTGGTTGACGACGATCCGGCGGTGAGGTCGTTTATGTCAACTTGGACCACAACGATGTCGGAGAAGTGCCTTGTCGCC
>CAJWBT010000464.1 GCA_913020235.1 uncultured Chloroflexota bacterium | reverse complement strand
CGGCGGCCCCGGCGGCATTGCCGGCGGAGGGCATGGTGAACCCGGTTGCGCCCAGCTCTCCGGCCCGGGAGATGGCCGCCGCTATGCCCCGGGCTTTGAAGGTGCCCGTGGGATTAAGCCCCTCCTCTTTGATGAACAGGCGGCTCAATCCCAGCTGTTTCCCCAGGTTTCGTGCCTTCAGCAGGGGGGTTCCCCCTTCCCCGAGAGTGACCACGTTCTCCGGGTCCTCTACCGGCAGCAACTCGGCGAACTGCCACATCCCGCCGGGCCGGCGCTCGACGGCGTCCCGGTCTACCTCCCGGCGCAATCGGGGAAGGTCATAGCGGGCATAAAGCACTTTGCCGCAGCAGTGGCTAACGGTGCTCAGCGTGCCGGCGGAGGACGTCTTACCGCATTGAGTGCATTCCAGGTGGGACAGATAGCTGGACACGGGCGGGCAACCTCCATTCTCGGACAGGCCGTTGGCCTGGATGCAGTAGCGATTATTGCCAGAATATCATACTCTATGTTGGAGACCTATGGTACGGGGTTGAAACCGGTACCCGGCCGTTTTCGCCTGGTTTCTGTGGCCATTCCGCCTATGCTATAATCCCTTTCGCCGCCCACCCCAACGTGGAGAGACACCATGCCCTCTTACCAACACCTGCTGCTGGAGAAAGACCCGGACGCGCACATCGCCAAGCTTACCCTCAACCGTCCGGACCGGCGCAACGCCATGAACGACCAGACAACCGACGAGATGACCGACGCGATCGAAAACGTGGAAGCCGACGACTCCATGCGAGTCCTCATTCTCACCGGTGCCGGCAAATCGTTCTGCGCCGGCGGCGACCTGGAGGCCCTGCGGGGCGGCAGCGAGCTTGGGACTTGGGCTGCGGATAGTCCGGAAGAGATCCGCCGCAGTTTCCGGCGGGCCCAGCGCCTGATGCTGGGATTGCAGCGGCTGGAAAAGCCGGTCATCGGCATGATCAACGGCGCCGCCGTGGGCGCGGGGTTCGATCTGGCAGCCGTCTGCGACATTCGGATAGGGTGCCCCCGGTCCCGTTTCATGGTAGGCTACGTGCGGTTGGGCCTGTTTCCCGGTTTCGGCGGCACCTGGCTTTACACCCGGATGCTGGGCAGTTTGGGAAAGGCGGCGGAGCTTTTGTTCACCGGCGATTTCATGGAAGCTGATGAGGCGTACCGCGTGGGGTTTCTGAATCAGGTGGTACCGGAAGAGGAACTGGAAAGCGCGACCCTGGAGATGGCCCGCAAGATCGGCGACGGCCCGCCTATTGCCATCCGCCTGGCCAAGATGATGATGTACAAGGGCCTGGAGTTCGACCTGGAGACGGCAATGAAGATGGCGGCGGCGGCGGAGACAATTACCTTGAGTTCAAAGGACCACGAAGAGGGGATAGCGGCGTTTCGGGAGTCTCGGAAACCGGTTTACGAGGGTCGATAATGGTTTCAGTGGCCGACGAACTCAAAGTGTTTACCGGCAACGCCCACCGGGAGTTGGCCCAAGACGTTTGCGGGTACCTGGATATCCCCCTGGGCCAGGCTGAAGTTTTCAAGTTCTCGAACGACAACACCTTCGTCCGTATCCAAGAAAACGTCCGCCAGAGGGACGTTTTTATCGTTCAGCCCACCTGCTATCCGGTCAACGACAACCTGATGGAACTCCTCATCATGATAGACGCCTGCAAGCGGGCGTCGGCGGGGCGGATAACCGCGGTGGTCCCCTACTACGGTTACGGCCGCACCGATAAGAAGGACCAGCCTAGAGTGCCGATAACCGCCCGCCTGGTCGCCGACCTGCTGTCTGCCGCCGGGGCCGAGCGGCTGCTGACCGTCGACCTCCACGCCGGGCAGATACAGGGGTTTTTCAACATACCGGTGGATGAACTGACCGCGCTGCCCATTCTGACCGACTACTTTCAGGCCAAGGAGATTTCCGACCTGGCGGTGGTGGCGGTGGACATCGGCATCAGCAAGAGGGCCAGGGACGTGGCCGAGCGGCTCCACGCTCCCCTGGCCATCATTGAGAAACGCCGGTTGGGCAACGACGAGCGCACCGAGACCCTGAACGTTATCGGTGATGTGCGGGGCAAGGTAGCCCTCCTCTTCGACGACGAAGTCGATACCGGAGGGACCATTGTCGCCTCCGCTCGCGCCCTGATGGACCGTGGCGTAAAAGAGGTGTATTGCTGCGTTACCCATCCGGTTCTGTCTCGCAACGCCGCTGAAATTATGGCCCAGAGCAACTTCACCGAGATAGTGGTCTCGGACACCATCCCTTTGCCCGCGGAGAAGCGCAACGGCAAGATCACCGTGTTGTCGGTGGCTCCCCTGTTGGGCGAGGCGATCCATCG
>CAJWBT010000463.1 GCA_913020235.1 uncultured Chloroflexota bacterium | reverse complement strand
CTGGAAGGCAGGTCCAGGAAGACGTACAGCAGGACATAGAAGGCCAGCAGCCCGGCGATTACATAGGCCCACAGGCTGGTTAAGATCGACCGCACGACCCTCACCTTTTCGCCGACGGGACGGAAACCGGTACGGCCCCTCTCCGGCGGCCAGTCTTGAGAGAGAGCCAGATTGTAAGGAGCGGTTGCTGCATTGTCAAGAAGATGGCGAACAGTGGACGCCGGCCGTCTGAAACGCGACCCTTGAATGCCGGGTACCGCCGGGGGTAGAGTATCAGTGGTGATGAGCCAATTCTCTGGCCACCTGGCGCTCGTACCTAGTTTTGGAAGTAGCCGTTAGGATCATCCGTTCGCCCTGAGCTTGTCGAAGGGTGCGGAGTCGGTGGTTCGACAAGCTCACCACGAACGGTATTGGTAACGTCGATCACCGGTAGGTAAGGTGAGATATGTCCAACGTGGTATTGGTGGTGGATATGGTCCGGGGATTCCTGGAGCCGGGGCACAACCTCTACTGTGGCGACGACGCCCGGAAGATAATCCCCAACGTCCGCGATTTGTTGGAGCGAGAGCGGCGGGCCGGCTCAGCCGTCCTGTTCATCTCCGACCATCACGACCCGGACGACCTGGAGTTCCAGGTGTTCCCGGTCCACTGCGTGAAGGGCACCGAGGAGCCCGAAGTGGTCCCCGAGCTGGCCGGGTTCCTCACCGGCTCCAACGTGGTACCGAAGAACCGGTACAGCGGCTTTTACAACACCGACCTGGCCCGGCGATTGGAGCGGCTCAAGCCGGACAAGCTGGTGGTCTGCGGCGTGTGCACCGATATCTGCGTCCTGCACACCACGTCCGACGCCCGAAACCGGGACTATCCGGTGGAGGTGCCCGCCGATTGTGTCGCCACCTTTGACCCCGGCGCCCACGCCTGGGCCCTGCGCCATCTGGAGAAGATTCTGGGGGCGAAGGTGGTGTAGGGCAGGTTGTCAACCGGCCAATACCTATAGTGCCTGCCAGATGCGCCGCCCTTCCACCCGGACCAGCTTCCCGAAAGAGGGATGCGGGAAGTGGCCGGCGGCTACCGTCAATCCCTCCCGCTCGATCCGGTCGAAGACCGTATGGCGGGTGGCCCGCGACTGGTCCTGGACGATGTCGAAGCCTGGGTTCCAGCCGGTCTCGTGGGCCTGGGCCGGGGTATGGGCCACGTCGCCCAGGATGACGCCCTTTTCCCCGGCGGAGCTGACGAGAATGCTGACATGCCCCGGGGTGTGGCCGGGCGTGGACCAGACGCGCAGCTCCGGGGTGATGTCCGTCTCCGGCTCCACGTAGTCCACCAGGCCCAAGTCCACCAGGGGTAATACCTGCTCCTTGATGTAGGGGAATTGCTCTAGATTCTCCTCGCTGGTGAAGAAGTCGAAGTCGGTCCTTGGGCACAGGTAGCGGGCGTTGGGGAAGGCCGGCCTGGAGCTGCCTCCCTCGGTGATCATGTTCCAGCCCACGTGGTCGGGATGCAGGTGGGTGAAGGTGACCGTCGTTACGTCTTCGACGCTCACGCCACCGGCCTTCATAGCGTCAAACAGCTTGCCGTCCAGGCCGGGGCCATAGCCGGTGTCCACCATGATGGTGCGCCCCGAAGAGCGGACGGCGAAGCATCCCATGTTTGGGTGCCAGTTTCCGTCCTCCCCCAGGTACTGCTTGTTGGCGGCCCAGGCTTCGGCGGACACCTCGGGCCAGGCGTTGGCTACCGGGAAATTCCCCACGGCATCGGAAAAGGCCACGATCTCCACGTTGCCGATGCGTATAGAGTTGTTGGCCATGGCTTACCCCCTTCTTGAATTATGGTGGCGGCCGGGTGGGCCGGGCCGGTGTGCCGGCCACGGAAGGACTCTAGCCTCCGACCCCGGTGCCCAATGATTTTGATACTTTGCGGTCCCGTTGGCAAGGGGGGCGGAGAAGACCTGTGATGTCATTGCCGTCCGGCGTTGGGCGGGCCGGCATCCTTGATATAGGGGAAACCAAAAAGGTATCATGAGACTACTATCGCTAACACCTGGCGCTAACACCTGGCGCTAACACCTGGCGCTGACACCTGACAGCTTTGCGAGGCAAAATGCTGTATCGCTCCTATCGTTACTCCCAGTGGGACGGCACCCAAAGGATCTTCGACATCGACGCCGACGAGCTAATGGACCTTCTCGCGGACGATGTGCTGAAACAGGGCGACATAACGCGGGCCCTTCGGGAGATGTTCCGCCGGGGGTTCCAGAGCCGGGACGGCCAGCAGTTGACCGGCCTTCGGGACCTGATGGAACAGCTGAAGAACCGGCGCCGCCAGCAGCTGGAACAGTACAACATGGACTCGGTGG
>CAJWBT010000462.1 GCA_913020235.1 uncultured Chloroflexota bacterium | reverse complement strand
GACTGGACGGTGATGTCGGCCCCTCCGCCGACCTTGACGCCCCCCACGTAGACCGGTCTGGTAGGACGGCGCTTAATCATTACTCGCTCTCAACTCAATCCAACGGTCCAAGGCGACCCCTTGCCTTCCAGGTGAAGCCGCCGGCATGCCAGGCCACCAGCGCCGCCTGACGCCACATGCCTCCTCCGGCCGGGCATCGGATATCCCGCCGGGAGGGACACAAAGCTAATGTTACACGAAAGCAGGGGAGGGTGGAAAGCAAATAGAAAAGGGAGGTGGAGGTTTTCCGGTCATCAGCCTAGCAGGCTGTCTCCGTTGATCAGCCGGCCGATGTCGTTGGCGCTGATCACCAGGATCGCCGCGACCAACAGTGCGAAGCCGATCAGGTGCACCATCCCTTCTTTCTCCGGCGGCACCCGCTTGCCCCGGCGCACCCACTCCAGCACCACGAACACCAGGCGTCCTCCATCCAGCATCGGGATGGGCAGGATGTTCAAGACGGCCAGGTTGATGCTCAGCAGGATGGTAATAGCCAGCCAACCGGTCAGTCCTCCCTCTCGGGTGACCTCCCCGGTCAGCTGGGCGATACCAATGGGGCCGGACAACTCCGGGGCGGAGCCTTCGGAAACCGCGCCGAAGATCGTCTGTTTCACCAGAACCAATAGCTCCCAGGTGGCAACGAAGCTCTCCGGGACCGCCTCCCATACCGGCTGAGAGCGGCTCACCACCCGGGCATCAGCCAACGTGGGCAACACGCCAACAAGCCACCGCCCTTCGCTTGAATTGAACCTTGGCGTCACCCGGATGACCTGCTCCACCCCGTTCCGGATGATCACCCACTCCATTTTGGAGCCACCGTTGAGGGCGATAGCCCGGGTCAGGTCCAGCCGACTCTCGATCTCGTGTCCACCGGCCAGGACCACCACGTCTCCGGACTGGACCGCTGCCTCGGATGCGGCAGAATCCGCCAAAACCTCGTTTATCACTACGCGGCCAATGGTCACATCTTGGGGAATCATGAAGAGCACCGTGAAGATGGCCAAGGGAAGGATGGCATTCATCAAGGGTCCAGCCACCAGCACCAGGAAGCGGGTCCCAACTCCCTTGCTGGACAGGCTGCGCGGCACCTCCGGGTTGCTCTCCCCCGCCATCCGCACGAATCCGCCCAACGGCGTCCAGTTCACCGAGTAGAGCATGTCCGCCAGGATGAAGGCGCCGGCCTCCACGCCCCGCACCTTACCCTCGTGCTTGAGCAACCCCCCGGGCTCCAGACTCTCATGGAAGACTTCGGCGCCGGATACCCGGCCCGCCAGGCCTCGTTCGGGTTGCGGCGCCTCTATGATGCGGGCCACCAGGTTGCCGTGGGGGTCTTCGGTGGAGCTGACTTTAATGATCTGGCCCGGTCGCAGATCGGCCAGGCTTTGCAGGTTGACGAAACGGGTGTCGGGGTCGATCAGCACCCTGGTCCGGCCGGAGTAGAAGCCGAAGGCTCTGGGCGGAAAGCCCACACCGAATTCCAAGACCTTGACGCCCATGGCGCGGGCCGTGGCAAAGTGGCCAAGCTCATGCACGACCACCAGGAACAGCAGCATTGGGACCAGTGTCCCGATGGCAATTAGGGCAGTTTCCATTCCGCTAATGCCGGATAATCTCTCCGGCTCGCACAGTTGCCCACCGGTCCGCTTCCATCAATTCCTCGGCGTCCCGGCCCGGCAGCGGCCGGTGTTCAGAGAGGACCAGTTCGACCACCCGGTAAATCTCGGTAAACCCGATCTTCCGTTGTAGAAAGGCTTCGACCGCAACCTCGTCAGCCGCGCTCAACACCGCTGGCAACGTGCCTTCTTTCCGAGCGGCGGCCAGAGCCAGGCCGAAGCACGGGTAGCGCTCTGGTTCCATCGGCTCGAACGTCAGAGAGTGAGAGATGCTCAGATCTAGCTTTGGGATCATATCGTTGGAAACTCGCTTCGGGTAAAAGAGGGCGTACTGGATGGGCAACCTCATGTCGGGCGGGCCCAATTGAGCTTTTACCGAACCGTCCTCAAACTCCACCATTGAATGGATTGTACTCTGGGGATGAACCACCACTTCTATTCTATCCCAGGGTACCTCGAATAACCAGTGTGCCTCCATCACCTCGAAGGCTTTGTTCATCATGGTCGCCGAGTCGATGGTGATCTTGCGCCCCATGCTCCACGTGGGATGGTGCAAGGCACGGTCCGCGGTAACCTGGGCCAACTCTGCCAGTGGGATTGTCCGGAACGGGCCGCCAGATGCGGTGATCATCAGCCGGCGTATGGAATTGTCCTCCCCTTGCAGGCACTGCCAGATGGCGCTGGGCTCACTATCCACCGGCAGCACCGCGCCGCCGTAGAG
>CAJWBT010000461.1 GCA_913020235.1 uncultured Chloroflexota bacterium | reverse complement strand
ATGTGGTGGGGCATGAAAGGCTCGCCGTCGTACTTGCGAATGTTCCCATCCACAGTGAACCCGGTCTCACTTCGCAGATAGCGGAAGAACTGGCCGGAATGGTTGTTCTCGACAATAATGGTCCGCTTCGCGCCGGAGAGGATACCGGTCACCGCATCCCCGTGGAAGGGGACCATCCACTTGATGGGAAGGTGGTTGGCCGTAACCCCTTGTGCTTTCAGTTGCTCTACCGCGTCCTGGATGACGCCGTAGGTGGACCCCCAACCGATCAGGGTTACCTCGGCATCTTCGGGGCCCACCAGCCGGGGTGGCTCGATATCTTGGACGGCGCTCTGGAATTTGCGGGCCCGCTTCTCCACCATCCTCCGGCGTTTGCGGGCGTCGGTGAACTCATCGCTGAGCTGCGACGAGTCCTCGTCGTGCTCGTCCGTGGCGACAAGGTGCACGTACCCTTCAAGGCCCGGTAGAGCGCGAGGGGAGATACCGCTTTCGGTATCCTTGTAGCGCAAGTAGCCGTCGGTCGCCGAATCTTCGGTGATGAGTTCTCCCCGGTCGATTTTCGGGTGCAGGTCAATATCGTCGGCATCGACGCTAAACCTGCCTTCCGCGATCAGCAGGTCCGAAATGATGATGCCGGGGCACTGGAACTTATCGGTCAGGTTGAACAACTCGGTGACCGTATTATAGGAATCAAGGGCATCCATGGGGGCGACAATGAAGCGTTGGAAATCCCCCTGGCTGGCGCCGAGGGCTTGCCAGAGGTCGCTCTGTTCGGTTTTAGTGGGCACGCCCGTGGAGGGGCCGGCCCGCTGCACATTGATATACACCACTGGGATCTCCATCATGCCGGCACTGCCCACCGCCTCGGTCATCAAGGCGAAACCGCCGCCGGAGGTGGCGCACATGACGCGGCACCCCACGTGAGCCGCCCCGATAGCCATGTTGGCCACGGCGAGCTCGTCTTCGACCTGGCGAACCATGATCCCAAACTTGCGGGCGTTTTGGGCGAACCAATGGAGGACTCCACTGGCCGGGCTCATCGGGTAAGCCACGTAGAACTTCACTCCCGCGGCGGCACCACCCATGGCCAGGGCATCATTGCCGGACCAGACCGCCAACGGCTTGGGTCCGGTGGGAAGCGAAACCGGGAAAGGCTCGTAATTGGCCTTTACGAAGTCGTAGCCGGCCTGAGCCACACCGATGTTTTCATCTACAATCCGCTGGCCTTGCCGCTGGAACCGCAAGGTGAGGCTATCTTGGAGAATCTGGAAGTCCAGCCCGAGCAAAGCCGCGACAGCCCCAACGGCCGCTGTATTCTGGGCCAACTTGTTCCGGCTCTTGGTCATCTTTGCCACCGGAATAGGGCACAGCTGGACGCCCTCCCGGGCCTCGCCGGGTTTCACAAGGTCGCTGTTATAGACCACCCGGCCACCCTGGTCCATCAGCCGCAGGTGCCGGTCCATGGTGTCCTGACTAAGACACAGCAACAGGTCCAGCCCGTCACCGTGGCTGTTGATTACCCGGTCTCCCACCCGGACGGTGAGAAAAATGTGGCCGCCTCGAATGATCGATTGGTACGAGTTATAAGTGCTGAGGTGGAGACCCCGGCGGACAAATATCCTGGCCAGAATATCCCCGGGGGTGGCGATTCCCTGCCCGGCTTCGCCTCCAATGCCCATTGCGAAATCAAAACTGCCTGAACCCATAGACTCGCTCCTATTCCTGGACCGCTACCAACTCCATCACCGGCACCTCTCGATGCCCCAAGGCCTTTGCGATAGTTGAGGTGGTGGGGAAGCTGGCCCCGTTGCACCTGTTCTCGGCCCTAGCCAGTCCTGGCCCCAGGATCCGCCGGCGCGCGGCGTGAATCCGAAGAAACAAGATAGGCAACAATCACACCCTCGGGGCGTTGATTTCAGTATACCGCCACACAGGATTAATAACAACGTGCTGCCGTTTTCCGCTATATTTAGCCAAACAGTGGCCTTTTTCGTTAAATGGCATGGAAGGCCGGCGGGCTACATGTGAATAGCACGCCCCTGGGCGTCCAGAGCCGCCTCCTTCAACATCTCCGAAAGGGAGGGATGAGGATGGACCGCCCAGCCCAGTTCCAGAGTCGTGCCCTCCAACAGTTTGGTCACGGAAAGCTCGCCCAGCAACTCCGTCACCTCCGGGCCAATCATGTGGGCACCCAATAGCTCCCCGTATCGTTCGTCCACCACCAATTTGACCATGCCTTCGCCTTCGCCCATAGCCATGGCTTTCCCGTTGGCCCGTGCGTTGAACCTCCCCACCTGGACGCCGTACCCTTGCTCCCGAGCCTCGGCCTCGGTCAGGCCAAAGCTGGCTATCTGGGGTTGGCAATAGGTGGCCCGGGGCATCATCG
>CAJWBT010000460.1 GCA_913020235.1 uncultured Chloroflexota bacterium | reverse complement strand
TCGCCGCGTAGTTGTACCGGGCGGCAACGCCGGCGTTGGCCAGCATCCCCAGCGCACCCTCTCGGGAAAGGCTGAGGTGCCTCAACTCCGGCACGCACTCGGTAATCCAAGGCCGCATGTCCCGCAAGTTGGAAAAATGGGGCAGCGTGAGGGGGATGAAGCGCGATGCCCTCGAGATTTCATCCCGAGTGGCCTCTCTGGTATCCATGTAAAGGAATCCCAAGGATTTCTTGTCGGTGAGGCTCCAACTCCGAGTGAGGTCTTCCAGGTGTCTCCCAACCTGGCAGGCCGTCGAGCCCAGGCCGACGATCACCGCCGGAGATGCAACCCGTTGCGTCGCCCTTGTCCCCCCCAATTTCGAAAGAACGGTGCTTAGGATTGGTGTGGTTACCATAGGGCCTCCTGAGTTGCCGCTGACATTGAAACCGTCACGAATTCAGCTACGGGTAACATAGTTGTACAATGATATTCCCTTCCTTTATGTGTGTCAACTCTAGCTACTATCCCTGCATACGTCGCGTTCCGGCTCAAAACCCTACCGCTTTACATAATTCCGGAATCGACGGCCCTTACAACGCGCCGTCGATACTCACGTCGATGACGGCGGGCTTGCCGCTGGCGTAGGCCCTCTTCAGGGCTGGACCGAGCGCCGCGGGGTCTTCCACTTTCTCTCCGGCCACTCCCATACCCCTGGCGATGGCCGCCAGATCCAGGGGATTGGCGAACTCCATACCGGTGTACTCGCTCCGGCGGTCCTGATCGTCGAGCATGCGCCGCAAGTATATCTCCATGTTGACCTTGAGGATTCGGTAGGCCCGGTTGTTGCAGATGGCGTACACCACCGGGATGTTGTACCGGGCGGCGGTCCATAGGGCCTGGACGGTGTACAACGACGCACCGTCCCCCACCACCGCCAGCACCGGCCGGTCCGGGTTGGCCAGCTTGATACCCAGGGCGCCGGGCATGGCCCAGCCGAGGGCGCCACCCCGGATTCCGTGGAAGTCGCCCGGCCGCTCAAAGCTGAACTCCCGCATCAGCGCGGGGCGGGAGGTGACCGCCTCGTCGGCGATGATGACATCGGGCGGCGATGCTTGGGCCAGCTCGTGCATCATTCGCTCCACGGCCATCGGTTTCCGGTCCCACACACTGGCCAGCCGCTTCCCGTACTGCTCTTCGGACCGGCGCTTCTCGTCAGCCCAGGTGGCTGCACGAGTGGCCGCCGCCTCGATCGCCGGGGCGGTCATATCTTGCCCCAGGGCGTCTGCCAGCTCTTCCAGCCCGGCAGCCGGGTCGGCCAGCATCCCTACCTCGGTCGGGTAGGTCTTCTCCACTTCCCAGGAATCGTTGTCCAGGTGAATCAGTTTGGTGGTTGGGTCGAGGAAGGGGTCCGGTACGTATAAGAAGGACGAGAACACGTTGGCGCCGACGGCCAGCACCACGTCGACGCCGGCGAATTGCTGCCGGGTGGACGGGGAGTTCAGGTTCAGCATTCCCCCGTACAAGCTGTGGGTGGTGGGGAAGTTGACCTCGGTGAAAGTTGCCGCATACACGCGGGCCCCCAGCTGCTCGGCCACCCGGACCACCTGAGACACCGCTCCCGAGTGGGCAACCCGGTCACCCACCACGATGATGGGGTTCTCCGCCCGGGCCAGGATTTGAGACGCTCGGGCCACCGCATTCGTGTCCGGGCGGATACGATAGTACCCCTGCGAAGAGGGGACGATCTCCACCTCGGCCGTCTCGTCCATTGAATCCCAGGGTAAGGAGAGGAACACCGGGCCGGTGGGCGGTGTCTTGGCCTCTTTGAAGGCGCGCCGCAGCGCCATGGGCACCTCTGATGCGTGGAGGATCTCGGCGCTCCACTTGGTGTACTGGGCCGCCATTTGCACCAGGTTGCCGGAAAGCACCGGCTCGGTCAGGAACATCCGGGAGTCGGAGTTGCCCGCGGTCAAGACCAGGGGCGTGCCGCCTTTGAAGGCGTTGTAAAGGCCGCTGATGCCGTTGGCGAGGCCCCCGGCGATATGAACGTTGGCGAAGCTAGGGCGTCCGGTGGCCCTAGCATAGCCGTCGGCCATGCCGACGGCGCTCCCTTCCTGCAACGACTGTACGTACTTCAGCTGGCGGTAGTCTTGCAGGACGTCGAGCAGCGGAGATTCGCTGGTGCCGGGGTTCCCGAATATGTACTCCACCCCTTCGGCGAGAAGCATCTGGGCCAGGGCCTGTTTCCCGGTCATTGTCGGCATTGTAAATAGGTCCTTTCCTTGCGACTATCGGCGATTATCGACCACCAGTCATCCAAAAGGTGTCGCCAGACAGCTAACGGCTAATTGTCCGAATAGATCATCCACTCCAGCAGGTTCTGGTCCGGGTCGCGGGCGTACAGGCTCAACG
>CAJWBT010000459.1 GCA_913020235.1 uncultured Chloroflexota bacterium | reverse complement strand
AAGGAGGTAACCCTTGGCCAGAAAGACTAAGCTGATGCAACGGGTAGAAAAGGAACACCAGCGGCCCTTGGAACGTCTCCTCCCCGAAATGGTCAACGAAATTGGCCTCTCCAGCACGGCAGAGGAGTTGGGCGTAAGCAAAGCCACCCTGGGCTACTGGCTGCTCAAACTCGGTATAAATGTACGGAGAGTAGCCCTGGCCCCCGGCGAGACCCTGGAAGTCAAGCGGATCAGCTAACTCCCGGAGATTAGCTGGCGGTAGCTCCAGTCCGCCGGTTCCGTGTGGTACCGGCTGGCTCTTGGGGGTTCCCCGGTTGGGCCGGGTGCCCCTGCGGTGCCGAGGACTGGTGGCAGTGTACAACTCTCTCGCCCTCCGGGCGCTAGGCTAGCCGCGCAGGGGGGAATTGTCAAGACAGCATAACGGCCCCATTCGGGGCCGTTTCCTATTTCCCAGGCCACCTTCACCCGTTATCTACCCCTCAAAAACGTCCTCAGGCAGAAAGGCCGACACCGTGACGTTGGGCAAATCGACCACGTTGCTGACTCTCAGGTCAACCGCCACGCTACAAATGATGTAGGCCTGCTCGCGGGTCCATCCCCTCTCCTGGAGCAGCTCGATCATGTTGATCAAGGCATTGCGGGCGGCCAGGGTCAGATCCTCCCCCTCCTGGGTACCGTCGTCGCGGACCGGCATGCCCATGGTGGCGATGAAGTTCCTTGGTGCGGCCCACTCGGGAGCGGCAAAATAGCCGGGATGGGCAAACCGCGGCCAGCGGATGTTGTGCGTCGCCGCTTCACCTTCGTGAATCTTGAAGCGGACGGCGGCGGTGGCGCCCATCTCAATGGCGGTAACGCAAACTTCGCCGTCTCCCTGGGCGAAATGGCCGTCTCCCACGGAGTAGAGCGCCCCGTCGACGTTGACCGGTATCAGCAGACGGGACCCCGTGGTCAGCTGTTTGGCGTCCACGTTGCCGCAGTTCTCCCGGGGAGGCATGGTGCGCAGCCCTTCGGCGGCGATGGGTCCACCGGAGGGAATGGCGTCCTCCGGATCGGGCGGATAGGCTATGCCGCCCCGTAGCGTTAGATCAGCCTCACGCCGCGTCCATTCCTCCATTTGAGCCCGGGACGGAGCTATGCCCGCGGTCCCCATGAAGGAGCCGTCGGGGATGCGGACGCCGGGAAGCTGGGCCGAGGTGGCCCAGCCGTCCTTCATCTCCCAATGGACCAAGTAAGGGGCGGGGAAAAGGTCGCGCAGGAATCCGGCGCCGGGCCGGTTCCGGGTCCAGCCGTGGGGTTGGGGGATGATGTCGAGGTACTCGATCTCCAGCAGGTCCCCCGGTTTAGCGCCCTTTATGTAAACCGGGCCGGTCAACGGGTGGGCCACCTTGGTGTCGAGTCCTCCCAGGTCGGCGACGGTCATACCCGGCCGTATCTGGGTGTCCGAGGCGTCGCGAGTCTCCAGCACCACTTCTTCCCCAGGGTCCACCTCCAATATCGGGGGGATGTCCGGGTGCCACCGGTTGTGGCCCTTTTGAGGCTCCTGCTTGAGCCGCTTGCCGCGGTCTATCTCGATGCTCTTCATGGCAGGTCCTCTCTGCTGCTCTTAATCGTTCAGCAACCGGTTGCCGCCGCGGCCGACATCCCGGCCGCTCAGCGTGGAGCCTCCCACGATTCTATACCGATACGGTCGCCTTGACCACGTTGGGGGCGCGGCGTATTATCCGGGCGTATTCGCCACTAAGGCGCAGAAGTTTGGGGCCAATCCATTGCTCCTCTGTGCCTCGGTGACTCTGTGGCAACAGGAGCCATCATGCCAAAAGCCTGCGAGCTGATTGTTCAAACCCTGGAGGAGGCGGGCGTGGAGTACGTCTTCGGTATCCCCGGAGGCGGCACCGGCCAGATCTTCAACTATCTCTACGGCAAGGAGGACAGCATCAAGGTCATCCTGGTGCGGCATGAACAGTCGGCGGCGATCATGGCCGACGCCTACGCACGGGCCACCGGCAAGCCGGCGGTGGTCATGGGCCAGGGCCTGTTCATCGGCTCCAACGCCTCCTTCGGCATCATGGAGTCGATGCTCAGCAGCTCCCCCATGGTGGTCCTCACCGATACCTCTGATGGGGGCGCGGGCATGCACCCCGCCAACCAATCGGGGGCTGGAGAGTATGGGAGCATCGACCTTCCGGCCATTTTCAAGGCAATGACCAAGTACACGGCGGTAGCGGCCAGCCCGAAGGAAGCCGTCCTGACCACCCAGCTAGCCATCAAGCACGCCACTTCCGGCAGGCCCGGACCGGCCGCCGTGGTCATGAGGTCGGCGGCCATCGGCGGCGAGGTGGACCTGGAATCGCCCCCCTTCATCCACCCCGCGTCGGGATACCTCAACACCGTCAA
>CAJWBT010000458.1 GCA_913020235.1 uncultured Chloroflexota bacterium | reverse complement strand
CCCCGCCAGGGAAGCAGGGCCTTCAACCGTCCCATGCGACGGGACTCTCCCGCCGCCAGGAGTATCGCCGCGGTGTCAGCCATCAGCGTGCGAGACGCCTACACTTCCACCGCCCGGTGGGCTATGGCGGCCGCCCGGTCGGTGTACCAATCGTCCATCCTCATCGGGCCGCCCTTCCCGCCTCGCCGGACCATGATGATCTCCGACATGATGCTGACCGCTATTTCCTCGGGCGTCAGGGCGCCTATGTTAAGCCCAATGGGAGAGTAGACCTCTTTTATCCGCTCCACCGGCGTACCCTGCCGGACCAGCCGCTGGTAGATCATCAGCGTCTTGCGCCGGCTGCCCAGCAAGCCGATGTAGCGGGCCCGGGTAGCCAGGGCGCCCTCCAGGGCCATGTCGTCGAACCGATGCCCCCTGGTCGCCACCACGACGAAGCTGTTGACGTTGATGGAAAGGCGGCTTGACATCTGATCGTACGGAACAACGATCACCTGCTCCGCATAGGGAAATCGCTCGGGGTTGGCGAACTCGGGGCGGTCGTCGACGATGAACACCCGATAGCCCAGCGTGTGGGCCAGGTCGGCGGTGGCCTTCCCCACGTGGCCGCCGCCCACCATCACCAGGGTAGGCGGGGTGGTAAAACCTTCGACGAACACCTCGGTGTCAGCATCGTCGGTCACCGACTCGGCGCTCCCCAGGTCGGCCAAACGCCGGGCGATCTCCCCGATCCGGGAGTCCAGCTCGGGGCTGCCCAGGGAGCCGGCGGTCGAGCCATCGATGCGGACCAGCAGCTTGGCCCCAATCTTGGCCGGTCCCGAGGGGGAGTTGACCACCGTGGCCAGGCTCACCG
This sequence comes from uncultured Chloroflexota bacterium, assembly GCA_913020235.1. The sequence continues at coordinate 1,542 of CAJWBT010000458.1, read as the reverse complement.
GGTTTCCGCCGGCGTACGCTTCCAGGATTTCGGAGCCGATGGGCAGGAATTCCGACGACTCCCACAGGGGCTCCAGGTAGAAATACATGGTGCCACCGCAGACCAGGCCGTCGCGGGCCGCGACATCTTCGTTCAAGAAATAGTCCTTGAACTCCGGCCCGCCACCCTGGCGCAGTATCTCCTTGGCGGCGAACCAGATGTCTCCCTCCACACAACCGCCGCCCAGGGTGCCCTCACCGGTACCGTCCTGCCGTACCAGCAGCATGGCGCCGGGTTTTTGAGGAGTCGAGCCCTTGGTCCGGACCACGGTGGCCATTACGCAGGGTTGTCCCTCTTTCAGGAGATCGATCGCCCCTTGTATTACTTCTTTCATCGCTCCAACCCGCCTGGAGGACTGATTCAAAGCTCGGCCCGCACCCCTTTTCCTTTCGCGCAGAGATCACGCGGGCCTGGTCCACTCCAGATTATCAAAAACGCCCTTTGCGCGCAAACTGGCGGCGGCGGGAACCGGCGTAAGACCCCATATCTTGTATCTAATTGTTCTATGAATCCGAGCCTCAATGGGGTACAATGTTATGTCATATGGCGACCGTAGTTCTGACCTCCGCGGACCCTCGCAACGCTCGCCGATACATAGAAGTGTTGGAACCCCTGGGACTGGAGGTACGCCGGTTGCTCCCCACGGACGCAGAGTCGAGGTCTGCCGAGGAGCTGATGGAGGGCGCCGGCGGGCTGCTACTACCCGGTGGCCCGGATGTAGACCCCCTCCTGTACGGCTCTTCTCCGGACCCCGAGGCCGGCCTGGAGGTCTGCCGCCCCCTGGACGATCTGGATCTGCGGCTCCTCGGCTGCGCCCTGGAACGGGACATGCCGGTGCTGGCAATCTGCCGGGGGATGCAGGTGCTCAACGTGGCCTTTGGCGGCCGGCTCATCCAGGACTTGCCAGACCATCGTGTGGAGCAGCGGGACGGGCGGTGGGTCTCCAGAAGGCACCAAATCTACCTGTCTCCCGGCGCCAAGGCGGCGGCAATTATCGGCACCGCCGGCTTTTTCTGGGTCAATAGCCGTCATCACCAGGGGTTGCGCGAGGCCCAACGGTCTCCCCGGCTGATGGCCACGGCCTATGATGTAAAGGACGGGCTCGTCGAGGGATTGGAAAGCCCGGAGCATAGCTGGGTTATTGGGCTCCAGTGCCATCCCGAGCGCCAGGACGAGGTGCCACGCCTTTTCGCCAACCTGTTCACGGCCTTTGGCGAGCGAGCTGAAGCTCACACGGCGTCCCGAGTCGCCTGATCCGGGCTCTTCGGCCGAACCCGGTTCGAGGTTGCGTGTTTGAAAGCGCCTTCACCCGCCGGCACCCGATCCGGGGAGCCGGCCAATGGTCGCGGACCATCACCGTAAGGAGCAATGATCGATGGTAACCATTACGCCTCCACCACCCGGCGAATCAAGCCAAATCGTCCGTATCGAAGAGGAGATGCGCACGTCTTACCTGAGTTACGCCATGAGCGTAATCGTGTCCCGTGCCCTCCCGGACGTGCG
>CAJWBT010000457.1 GCA_913020235.1 uncultured Chloroflexota bacterium | reverse complement strand
GCGCCACAGGGGCATCAAGGGCGCTGGGTGGTAGACACACTACAAATGGCCCCGTGTGCTTGGGGCCATTTCATCGGGACCACCTTGCTGAGTCCGCATTATATAAAATGGACGGGGAAAAGTCAATTGGCCTGAAGGTGGCTCACGCCCATAAAACGTGGGCCGAAAACCTTCAACCCGGCCAAACTTGACGCCGCCGGTAGCTTATTCTACACTCCTCGCTGAGCCGGGCGCGGTCGAGGCTTGCCCAGGTACGGCCCGGGGACCAGGTTCGCCTATCAGAACAACGGGGTGGCAGTCCCATGGAGTTGAAGGCCTTTATCCGAGACGTGCCCGACTTTCCGGAGGCGGGGATTCTGTTCCGGGATATTACCCCATTGTTACAGGATGCCGGTGCTTTCAGATACACCATCGACAGGCTGGCGGAGCGCTTCGAGAACGAGCAGATAGACGCCATTGTCGGCATCGAGTCCCGGGGGTTCTTGTTCGGTACTCCGCTGGCCTACCGGCTGGGCAAACCATTCGTGCCGGTGCGCAAGCCGGGGAAGCTGCCGGCCGCGACCCATACCGCGGAATACACCTTGGAATACGGCACCGACGCCATGCAGATCCACATCGATGGCATCAGCTCCGGGCAGCGGGTGCTGGTGGTCGACGACCTGCTCGCCACCGGAGGCACCCTGGACGCGACGGTCCGGTTGGTGGAGATGTCGGGGGGTGTCATAGGCGCAATCGGCGTCATCATCGAGCTGACCCAATTGAACGGGCGACGGCGGTTGGAAGGCCACGACGTGTTCTCGCTGGTACAGTACTGAGTGGAGACTGGGCTTCGTTGGCCCCGGCCCATTCCTGTATCGCTTCTTTTTTCGAACCGGTTGTGCCGTCGGCATCGAAGGGATTTCCAGGACTCAGGCTAGGCTAAGGAGGGAACCATGGCGGATAAGATTACCGTGGGTAACGTAGAAATCATGGCGGTCATGGACATGGTGCCGCCCCCTCGGCCTCCGGAAGGGATGTTCCCTGCCGTTCCCCGCGAAGCCTGGGGGCCTTACGAGGACACCCTGGAAAATGGCCAGTTTCAGCTTTATTACTGCAGTTTTGTGCTTCGCTCCAAGGGGATTACGATCGCGGTAGACACCGGCATGGGGCCGGGACCCCATCCGAGTCGTGGGAACGTGACGGGCAACCTGGACAAAGCGATCAGGCCCCTCCTGCTTTCACCGGACCAGGTGGGCAACACCAGCGTCTCGGCGTTCGCCGAGGTGAACATCGTGGCCCACTCTCATTTGCATGCCGACCACGTGGGCTGGAACATTGGGTACGCCGGTGGGTCACCCACACCCAACTTCCCCAATGCCAGGTACCTGGTGCCCAGGCTCGACTGGGAGCACTTCACCAAACCGGAGGTCTTGAAGACCGCCCCCCAAGTGGAGGAACAGGTGGTGCCGCTCCAGGGATTCGGCCTAATGGACCTCATCGACGGGGAGCACAACATCACCGACGAAATCACTACCCTCCACAGCCCTGGCCACACTCCCGGCCACCAGGTGGTTCTGATCCACTCCCAGGGCGAAAAGGCCATGGTAATGGGCGACGTTCTCCACTCCAAAGCGCAGGTGAATGAGCCGAGCTGGACTGCCGGGGTGGACACGGACAAAGAGGCGAGCGTACGGAGCCGTAACGCCGTTCTGGACCTGGCCGAGCGGGAAGGGTACACCGTCGCTGCCGGACACTTCCACCCCATCGACCACATCGGGAAGGTAGTCCGGCTGGAGGGACGCCGTTACTGGCAGGCCCTGTAGCTTCGCGAATTGAAGGTAACACTCGCCCCGAGGGCGACCTCAGCCCAGGCCCGCCGCTGAGAGCGGGACAATCGACCTAGGAGCGGCAGCGATGAAAGTAGGATTTATCGGCACCGGCAATATGGGCAACCCGATGGCGGCCAACCTCATCAAGGGTGGCCACGACGTGACCGTGCACGAGCTGCGCCGGGAGGCGGCCACCAACCTGTTGGAGATGGGCGCCCACTGGGCCGACAGCCCAAAGGATGCCGCCTCGGGAAGCCAGGTGGTTTTCACTTCGCTCCCCGGCCCGCGGGACGTCGACGCCGTGGTGCTGGGCGAAGACGGCATCATGGAAGGGGCCGTTGATGGCTCCATCTACGTGGACCTTTCCACCAACTCGCCCACGGCAATTCGCCGCCTCCACCAGGTGTGCGGCGAGAAAGGCGTCATCGTCATGGACGCGCCGGTCAGCGGCGGCGTCTACGGCGCGGCGGCGGGGACCCTGGCGGTAATGGTCGGCGGCGACCGGGCGGTTTTCGACCGGATCAAGCCCACCCTCGACTCCATCGGCAGCCACGTGGTCTACTGCGGTCCCATCGGCAACGGGGCGGTGTGCAAGCTCTGCAACAA
>CAJWBT010000456.1 GCA_913020235.1 uncultured Chloroflexota bacterium | reverse complement strand
AACGTGGACGAGATGCCTTTCTTCGTGGCCAAGCCCCACCAGTTCGGCAACGTGGCGCCCGTGGAGGAGGCGGCCGGGACCAGGATAAACCAGGCGCAGATCGGCTCCTGCGCCAACGGCCGATTCGAGGACATCGAGATCGCCGCCCGGATGCTGCGAGGGCGCAAGGTGGCCAAGGGAGTCCGCTTCATCGTGTCGCCGGCTTCCCAGCCGGTCTACCTGCAGTGCCTCGAGGCCGGGCTGGTCCGGACTATCGTCGAGGCCGGCGGCCAGTTCGTGGGCCCCGGATGCAGCATCTGCCAGCCGATGCTGGGCTTCATCTCCGATGGTGAAGTCTGCATCACCGCGACCACCCGGAACTTCAAGGGGCGCAAGGGCAGCCTGAACGCCGACATTTACCTGGCCGGCCCGCTGACCGTCACGGCGGCGGCAGTGGCGGGGGAGATCGTAAATCCCAAGGAGGTGTTCCATGACCTCTAACATCAACAGAGTGGTGCGCGGACGGGCCTGGACCTTCGGCGACTCGGTCGATACCGACATCATCTACCCTTACTATCGGTATCCCGCTCCGGGAGAGGTGAAAAAGCACACCATGGAGGCCCTCCGACCCGAGTTTCCCACTGAGGTCAAAGATGGGGACATCGTGGTAGCGGGGCGTAACTTCGGCTGTGGCTCTTCACGGCCGGCCACGGTGCTCCGCGATGTCGGCGTCGCCGCCGTCATCGCCGAATCGATATCCCGGCTGCTGCTCCGCAACAACGTGGCCCAGGCCATCCCAACCTTTGTCGCCCCCGGGATCACCGGCATAGTCGAAAATGGGGACGAGCTGGAGATCGACTACCCCCAAGGCATCGCCCGGAATCCCAAGACTGGAGCGCAGGTCGCGCTGACCAAGTATCCCCCGCTGATAGAGCAGATTTACGAGGCCGGGGGCATGTTGGAATACGCCCGCCGCCGTTTCATCGCCGAGACGTAGCAGCAACCACCAAACTCGAATCGAGGGTTCTCGAATCAAAGAAGGAGCTTTTTTGTATGGACAAGGAGGTGAACTGCGGCGTGGTGGTGGCCGGCGCCGGAAACGCCGCCCTCAGCGCGGCGGTAGCGGCTGCCGAAGCGGGCGCCAAAGTGGTCGTGCTGGAGAAAGCGCCGGAGCACCAGCGCGGCGGCAACACCTATTTCACCGGCGACTTCCGGTTCCCCTGGGCCACGGTTGAAGACCTGGCCCCCCTGGTGCCAGGCCTGTCCGATGCCGAGGCCAAGGGCATTCAGGAGACGTGCCGACCCTACTCCCAATCCGACTTCTATGACGACGTGATGCGGGTGACCGAGGGCCGCTCCGATCCGGAACTGTTGGAGCAGCTGGTGAGTCAGGCATCAGCCACCATGCAATGGATGGCGGCCCTGGGGCACACCTGGGTACCAAGCTACGCCAACCCAACGGCCAGCATGCCCCTGGCCCTCAACGGCGGCGGCGCCACCCTCTCCGACCACTGGTTCGACGTGGCCGCCCGCAAGGGCGTGGAGATACTCTACGACCACCAGGCTATCGAGCTGCTGCCGAACGACGCGGGTGCGATAAGCGGGGTACGCGTCCAGACCCCCGATGGATACACCACGTTTCACACCAAGGCGGTGATACTGGCCTGCGGCGGGTTCGAAGCCAACGCGGCCATGCGGTGCAGCTACCTCGGGCAGGGTTGGGACATGGTCAAGGTCCGAGGCGTGCCTTTCAACACCGGCGACGGCCTGCGCATGGCCATGGACGTTGGGGCCTGGCCCCACGGTCACTGGGCCGGCTGCCACGCCTCTCCCCAAGACCTGGCCCTTCCCGAGTACAGCCTGCGCGCCGGCACCGCCTCCGCGGAGTACTCCCGCTACGCCTACCCCTTCAGCGTAATGGTAAACCTCCAGGGTAAGCGGTTCGTGGACGAGGGCTCGGACATGCGGACCTATACCTACGCCGCCACGGGCCGGGCCATAATGAACCAGCCCCAGGGTGTGGCCTTTCAGCTCTTCGACCGGAAATGCGAAGACCTCCTCGGAGACTACCAGCGGGCCAGTGGAGGCTGGGCCAAGACGCTGCCGGAGCTGGCCAACATGTTGGGGGTCGACTCGGAGAGCCTGGTCCGCACCATCGAGGAGTACAACGCCACGGTGCAGCAGGGGGACTTCAATCCCATGAGGCGCGACGGCAAGGCGACCCAGGACCTGGCCATTCCCAAGTCCAACTGGGCCCAGACCATCGATGAGCCGCCGTTCTACGGCTGCGCCGTGGTGTGCGGCATCACCTTCACCTACGGTGGTGTTCGAATCAACACCAAGACCGAGGTGTTGCACACCACGAACCGGCCCATCCCCGGGCTGTACGCCTGCGGAGAGATGGTGGGCGGCATATTTTATGTCGGCTACGCCGGCGG
>CAJWBT010000455.1 GCA_913020235.1 uncultured Chloroflexota bacterium | reverse complement strand
TTCTGCTTCTGCTCTTCCGTGCCCCAAACCAGGAGGGCAGGGAGGACGTAGACGTTTGTGAAGCTGCGGGGAACCCTGGCGGTGTAGAACTCCTCCGCGATGATGGTCTCGTGGTCCCCGGTCAGGCCCCCACCGCCGTACTCCTTGGGGTAGGTGGGATATAGCCACCCCTTCGCCGCCAGCACCTGATGCTTCTCCCGCCAGAACAGGTAGTGCTCTTCGGAAAAGTCTCTGAGGTCGATGGGCTCCTTCATCTTTTCAGGGACATTCTCTTCTAGCCAGGCCTGTACTTCCTTGCGGAATCGTTGCTGCTCTTCTGTATAGGGCGTCACAAAATCCATGAGTATCCTCCTTGCTCTGGAACACGCCTCTTGCACAGCATAGTACTGAGGGTTTGCCAACGTGTCAAGGACACGAATTGACTCATAAGAGTGCTACCGGAGGCAGTATCGTTGCCTCGTAAAGAACGTTATCGACTGGAAGCGGCCCCTAGCTGCCGTTAGCTCGTAGCCGGGGCCGTGGCCGTGGATGGGGTGGGAGCCGCCCGCTCTCTCGTCCGGCTGATGCCGATGCGCCGGGCCAGGATCACCTTGGCGATGTTGGTGCTTCCGGCGGCGTGGTGCTGGCCGGCCATCGCGCGCTGGTTGACCTCCTGCGCCCCCTTGTGGGGGGCCAGGGCGTCTTTCGTGTCCAGAAGGGCGTACATCCCCATGGCGTCCCGCACCCTGATGGCGTTACGCAGGGAATAGAGCCTGCGATGCACGTCGGCCACGGCGTGCTCGTGGTTTATCTCGATCCGGTTCTGGTACATCCAGTAGGTGCGCTTGGCCAGGAGGCTGTCCACGTGGGCCTCAATGTAGGCATCCATGGTCGTCTGCTGGACCACGGGGTCGTTACCCAGAGAACTCCCGTCGCCCTTCGACTCTCGAACATAGCTCACCAGGTTCTCCACCGCCTCATCTCTGGGAAAGGCCCGGCCGCGGCCGCCGTGCTCCGACTCCAGGGTGGTGCCGGCGACCTGCCAACCCTGGTGGTCGCCACCTATGAGGTGGTCCCCGGGTATCCGCACGCCGTCCATGAAGATGAAATGCTGGTCTTTGCCGTTGAGCAGTGCCTGCTCCTTTATCTCCAGGCCCGGAGAGGGAACGGGGATCATGAAGTACCCCAGGTTCCGGTGACGCGGGGCATCGGGGTCCGTCAGCATGGGGCCGTAGAGGAAGTCTGGGGCGCCCCGGCCGCTGATGAAGGCTTGCTGCCCGGTGAGGAGCCAGTCGTCACCGTCCCGGACGGCCCTGCTCTTGTAGTTGGCCAAGTCAGCGCCGGAGTGGGGCTCGGTGAGCTTGTTCCAGCAGGTGATCTCCGCCTTGAGGACGGGAGCGAGGAACTTCTGCTTCTGCTCCTCCGTGGCCCAGACTATCAGGGAGGGGATACAGTTGGGTGAGGTGAAGTTTCTAGGAACCCGGGCGCGGTAGGACTCCTCCTCGATGATGGTCTCATGATCCCCGGTCAGGCCGCCGCCACCGTACTCTTTGGGGAAGGTGGGGTAGAGCCATCCCTTCTTCGCAAGCTCCTGGTGCTTCTCCCGCCAGAACCGGTAGTGCTCCTCGGTGAAGTCCCTGGGGTCGATGGGATCCTTCATCTCCTCGGGGATGTTCTCTTTCAGCCAGGTGCGGACCTCCTGGCGAAACCGCTCCTGCTCCTCGCTGTAGGGCAACGTAAAGTCCATCAGTACCCTCCTTGCTCCGGAACACGCCTCTAGCACAGCATGCTATTGAGGGCTCACCACCGTGTCAAGTACCCCCATCCCACGCCGAAGGCAACTCCCGCAAACCCGCAGGCAACCTCGCAGAGATTTCACTGACAGTTACCTCAAGTCGACCCGGAAACGAGGCTTGGAAATGGCCGGTGAGCAAACGGTGACCTCCAAAGAGGTGGGATGCCTAGACCAGCTTCGTCACCTCGACGACGTTTTCCAGGCTCTTCACGAAGAGTACAGCCTCGTGGGACTGGACCACCGTTTCGGCGTCGGGCGCCTCACAGAGACACCACGCCTGACCGTTCTCACCGACGAATATGCCCTGGTCCCGGCCATGCCAACCGCGGAGCATCTCCGCATCCCGGTCAGCGGAGGCTGGCCTTCCCCCGGCAGCAACTGCCTCCTCATAGCCGGCGCCCATGGCAGGATGGTAACCAGAAAGATTGACTGGCAATGGCGGTAGCACCGTTATGGGGAGGCCCGTGTCTACCACGCAAGAACTGGCGGACCAGAAGCTCCTCCGGAAAGCCGAGAGAGCCCCGCCGCTAGGACCTTACGCTGGGTCCCGGCTCTCGAGTCTTCTCCCCCGGGTATGCGCCCTAGTACTCAGTCAACTTGGTTTTGAAAGGATGTCATTCCGAGGAGCAGAGCGACGAGGAATCTTA
>CAJWBT010000454.1 GCA_913020235.1 uncultured Chloroflexota bacterium | reverse complement strand
TGGTCCAGGTCTGCCGGTCCCGAAGGGTGCCCCTGATCGCCTGCCCCGGGCACGAAGAATGGGATGAGGACCTGGTGGCCGCCTGCTCAGTGCCGGCGGCGGAGGTGGAGACCGTCTTCTCCTACCTGATGCGCGGCGGCGTCAGCAACATCAGGCACCTCTTTCTCTTCCTCAGCGACACCTACCTGGGAACCGGCTTCGGCGGAGAGGCCCCGGCGCCCCTGCCTTGGGAGGGGATCTACCATCCAGACGTAACCGGGCCAGACGTAACCGGGCCAGACGTAACCGGGCCAGACGTAACCGGGCCAGATATAGCCGGGGAGATCGATGTTGAAACCTTCGTGCGGCAACGCTTTCAGCCGGGGCGGCCCAGCGTGGCCGTTCTCTTCTACCGGGCCCACTGGATGAGCGGCAACCTGCAGGGTGTGGACGCCCTGATCCGCCGGCTGGAGACGCTGGGCGCCAACGTGCTGCCGGTGTTCTCCTACAGCCTGAAACACAATCCCGAGGGCGACGGACCGGCGCACCGGACCTTTTCCGAGTTCCTGTCTCGCCCCGACGGCTCGCCTCGAGTTGATTGCATCATCAATACGATGGGCATGGCGATGGGAGAATTGAGCAAAGAGGGACCCACCATCGCTTCCGGCTGGGCGGCGGACCACCTGGAGCGGCTGAACGTGCCCATCATCCAGGGCATCGTCAGCACCGGGTCCGAGGAAGCGTGGCAGGAAAGCTCCCTGGGGCTGGGGCCCATCGACACGGCGATGAGCGTGGCCCTGCCGGAGTTCGACGGGCGGATCATCTCGGTGCCCATATCGTTCAAAGAGGAGAGCGGCGCTTCCCAGTCCAACCGGATGGCCGCCCGGCTGCAACGGTACATGCCCCGGGAAGACCGGGTGGACCATGTGGCCCGCCTGGCCATCAAGTGGGCCGGCCTCCGCTTGAAGCCCAACTCAGAAAAGCGCGTTGCCATCATGTTGAGCAACTACCCCACCAAGGACGCCCGCATCGGCAACGCCGTGGGCCTGGATACCCCGGCCTCGGTGGTCCGCCTCCTCCATGCGCTCAAAAACGCCGGGTACCAGGTGACCGGCATACCCGAAAGCGGCGACGCGTTGGTGCACAGCATCGTCGAGCGTTGCAGCAATGACCAGGACTCCCTGACCGAAGAGCAGCTCCGGCTGGCCGTGGGCCACGTGGACGCCCGTCAGTACGGGCAGTGGTTCCGGGACTTCCCGGAAACTGTAAGGGAGGCGCTCCAGGAGACCTGGGGCGAGCCGCCGGGGCAGGTATACCGCACCGACGGCCGCCTGGCCGTGGCCGGCATCGAGCTGGGCAACGTTTTTGTCGGCCTTCAACCGCCCCGAGGGTTCGGGCAAAACCCCATAGCCATCTACCACAGCCCCGATTTGCCGCCCACCCACCACTACATCGCTTACTACCGGTGGGTCCGGGACGTGTGGCGGGCCGACGCCATGGTCCACGTGGGCAAGCACGGCACCCTGGAATGGCTGCCCGGCAAGGGCATTGGCCTCTCCGCCGCCTGCTACCCCGAGCTGGCCCTCCAGGACATGCCGCTCTTCTACCCGTTCATCATCAACAACCCCGGCGAGGGTGCCCAGGCCAAACGGCGCGCCCACGCTACCATCGTCGACCACCTGATCCCGGCGATGACCACCGCCGACAGCTACGGAGACATCGCTCGGCTGGAGCAGCTACTGGACGAGCACTACCAGTGCATGACCCTGGACCCGGCCAAGCTTCCTCTTTTGGAAGCCCAGATATGGCAGCTGGTCGAGCAGGCGGAGATGCACCGCGACCTGGGAGTGGACGCCCAGCCCGATGACTTCGCCCAGTTCATCACGGAGATCGACGGGTATATCTGTGAGTTGAAGGATGCCCAGATCAAGGACGGCCTCCATACCTTGGGTGAGGTGCCGCAGGGCGAGCAGCTTGTCGGGCTGCTCAGCGCCTTGAGCCGCCTGGACAGCAGCGGCGTGCCCAGTCTGAGAAGGTCGTTGGCCGAGGCGATGGGTCTGGACTACGACGGCCTCTTGACCAGCCCGGGCCTTCCCCTCGAAGGAGAGGTGCCCCCGGCCCTGGCCCGGCTGGCGCACGACGGTCCGGTGCGGACTCGGGGCGACGTGGTTGAGCGTTTGGAACTGCTTGGCCGGCAGGCCTATGGCGATCTCCTGGACCGGGACTTTGCTCCGGAGCGGGTCCCGCAGGTGGTAGGCGCGCTTCTGGGCAAACCCGACACCCAGACTGAAATGGTATTGACCCACGCGGCGAAGACCGTCTACCCCGCTCTGTTGCGGACCACCGACGAAATTGACAACCTGCTCCGGGGGCTGGAGGGTCAGTTCGTTCCGGCCGGGCCCAGCGGGGCGCCCACCCGCGGCATGGCCAACATCCTGCCCACGGGCC
>CAJWBT010000453.1 GCA_913020235.1 uncultured Chloroflexota bacterium | reverse complement strand
CCGGCGGAGGCCACCTTCGGCGGTGAGTTCCGCAGCCGCAACACCGAGACATTGGACCTGCTGCGGATGCAGGTGCTCACCACCCTGGAGCAGGCGAGAAAGCGCTACCGGGACGCCATCATCCAGGAAGAGCTGGAAGTGATGTTCCACATGTACAACCTCAACCCCAACGACCCCATCGTGCGCCTGGTAACCGGGGTAATGGAGGAGATGCGCCTCAGCCCGGACATCCGGCCCTCCGGCGGCGGCACCGACGCCAACGCCATGCGGCTCAACGGCATCGACTGCGTGGTGGTGGGGATGTCCACCAACGAAATGCACACGGTCAACGAGTACGTGGTCATTCCCGACCTGGTGGACACCGCCAGGTTTTGCGAGAGGGTGCTGACCGCCAAGGTCTAGATGCACCGTCCCGGCCGCGAGAGGGGAGCCAGGAGGGCTATTCTCAGAAGAAGGAAACGGACGCGATATGAATGGTGCAGAGCTTAAGGCGACGCTGCAAGCCGGGGGCCGGGTCTTCGGCACCATGCTGAGTATTGGGCGGAACCCCCGCTGGATACCGATCCTCGACGGGGTCGGCCTCGACTACGTGATCATCGACACCGAGCACAACCCCCGCAGCCGGGGCGAGCTGGGTGATTTCCTGACCATGTTCAACACCACCGGCGTGGTGCCCATCGTCCGGATTCCTATACCCGACTCCCACTACGTCACCATGGCCATGGATGCCGGGGCGCAGGGCGTGCTCGCACCCTACTGCGAAACCGTGGATCAGGTGAAAGAAGTGGTGGCGGCGGCCAAATGGCGTCCCCTGAAGGGGGAGGCGGTAGCCCGGGTGGTGGAAACAGGTCAGCACGTGAGCGACGCCACCAGGGCCTATCTGGAGGACCGGAACCGGAACAGCATAGCCATCATCGGCATCGAGAGCGTTGCAGCCGTCAACACCCTGGAGAAGATTCTGGACGTGCCCGGCATCGACGGCATCTTTGTCGGCCCCAATGACATGAGCATTTCCCTGGGAATCCCCGACCAGTACGACCGGCAGGAGTACCGGGATACCGTCAAGAAGGTCATCGATACCGCTGCGCTCAGGGGGATTCCCGTGCTGGTGCACCACCAGACCCCGGAGCTTTCCACCTTCTGGATAAAACAGGGCGCCCGCTTCATCCTCCACGGCACCGACCGCCGGGCGTTGGCCGAGGGATTCCGCGCCGACTTCACCCGGCTGCGGGACGTCGCCAAAGAACTCTAGCCGCCGGCGCCGGAGGCTCCGGGGCACGGAAGCCTCAGTTGACCGAGCCCGCGAGATGACCGGCGGGACATCCTTGATGGACCGGGGCGGCGCGGCGGCGCCAAAAAGGAGATGTATCATGTCGAACAGGCGGTACGGTGAACTGGTCCCGGGCTACGAGCTTCCCCAGTTCCAGCTCAAGATCAAGAACACTTCTGATAGCGGCATCCACGACGATGCCACGGCGAGCAGCTACGGCTACCGGGGCGGCCTGGTTCCAGGCAATACGGTCTACTCCCACATGTCCCGAGGCTTGGTGGGTTACTTCGGCAGCGCCTGGCTCACCTCGGGCCAGTTCCAGGTCCGCTTCGCGCGGCCGCTCTACGAGGGAGACGAGATCACCTGCAAGTACGTGGTGACGGAGCGACTGGAGGACGCCGCTGGAGAGCGGGTTCTTTTAGACTTTACGGCGGAGAACGGGGAAGGGGCTTCGTGCGCCCGCGGCATGGGAAGCCTCCTCTTGGGAGAGAGCCCGGCGGCGCCCGAGGAACTGCCGTTCGTTACCGCGGCGCGACGGGGAGAGCTGCCCCAAATACCGCCGATCACACCAGGCAACGTTGCCTTGAACCTGGCCTTCGAGCCCCAGCGAATCAAGGACTCCACCGAGTCCAACAACGCCTACATCGAGCGGGTCAGCGACCCTCTGCCCATCTACCAGCGGTTCATGCACCCCGGGTGCCTGCTGCGCTGGACGACCTTCGCCGACAAAGCGCTGCGGTCCCGGCCGGGCTCCGACGATTTGGGTCCCGCCATGCACACCGCCTACTCGGTAGAGAACTACGGGCCTGCCCTGGCGGGACAACCGTACACCGTCTACGGCGCCTACATAGAGGATTACAACCTCAAGGGAAACGACTACTTCAAGACCGATACGATCATCTGTGATGAGAAGAGAGGGCCTGTGGCTCGGGTGCAGATGACGTCGATCTACCACCTCAAGCAACGAGGTTAGCTGCCGGGGGCTTGGTTGTTTATCATTCGTAAGGCTATAACATGACCCGCAGTTAAGCAGTGATATTTCCCACAACCAACAGCTATGGCCACTCGAAAAGTCATACATCTTAGTAAAAGCGACAGGCGGTGGGACCCCGATAGCCAAGGGCTGTGGGTTACCAAGACTGATGTGGTCGAGGTTCAT
>CAJWBT010000452.1 GCA_913020235.1 uncultured Chloroflexota bacterium | reverse complement strand
GGTTTTGGATCGACGTTCCCATGGCGCCGTCGATAACCAGAATCCGTTTCCGGAGAGAGGTTTTCAGGGCATCGGTTCGATTGAGGTGGTCCATAAACCCCATTTTTCAACGGTATTTCTCCATTCCCATTGTAACATCAGCCGGCACCAAGAATGGGCGCCGCCCGGACAATGGCGCTTCCGCAGGCGACGGCTCCAGGTTCTGGCCGGGATGCATCTTTGGGCGCCGCCCGGCAAGAACGGCGCCATGGCGAGCCCGTGGGAGCAGAACTTGCCCGGCGTGGTCTACTATCACCCGGCGGACACCCCGCCGCCGCCGACGGCCGGGAAGCTAACCGTGCCCGCCGAGGAGATAACCTGGGACGGCGGCGCCTGGACGGTAACCAGCGACCGTTTCGTCCACGCCGGGGCAATGCACCTGGCTAACGAACTCAACTGGCTCGGCCCCCACCTAGGCTCTGTACCATTCCCGCCCCTGGGAGGGTAATCGTCCAGCGCAGAAAACTCCGGATGCTTCCTAAAGCACTCGGTTTTCTTGAAGGGGTCCAGGGATAACTACCTTTGCAAAAGAAGATCCCCCTGGGTCATCTAGTAGCTAGCTGGCGCCCCTACCGTCCCAGCCAAACAGCCACCGCTTCCCGGTTTCTCTCCAACCACTTGATGTTCAGCCTCACCCGTTCCAGGGCCTGCCTTATCGTCCGCTCGGCGGCGGGGGCCGGGTGCTCGGCGAAGAAGCTTTCCACGTCGGCAAGCTTCTCGGAGCTGGCGAAGTTGCCGCAGATAGAGACCAGCCGCATCAGTCCAAAGCCGCCGCTGCCGTAGCGGCGGTCGAACTCCGGCCAGTTGTCTTTAACGAACTCCCAGGCCAGCTCCCGGCCCCGCCGGTTGGAGCCCACTCCGGTCACCACGAAGACGGTGTCCTGAGAGCGCACGTCCGAGGACAGAGCGCGCTTCAGGGTCTCCCCCAACAGCTCCTGGTCGCTGAATCGAGTCACGGCCATGAGCAGCCGCATTTTCTCTTCCTGGAGGGTGGCCTCCTTCTCCAGCTTCCAGAGCTGATCATAGGTGGTACGGACCCCGGTCTGCCCGGCCAGGCCGAACACCGCGCCCCTGATATCGGGGTGCACGTTGCCCGGGTCCTTAAGAAACCGCTCGAAACGGTCCCTGGCCTGGTCCAGCACCTCGGTATCCTCGTAGCTGCCCGCCTGGCTAAGCACGGTACTGCGCAACAGGGAGTCCAGGTGCCCTTCGCCGGGCTGGGCTTCCCATCCCACCCGTGTAACCGCCGGGCGGAAAACTGCCCGGGCGAACTCCACAAAGGCGGCGTGGCTCAGGTCATCAGCCAGGAGCACGTCGATGTCCCGCAGGTTGCTGGAGAGGTCTCCCCAAACCGAGGCGTCCACCTCGCCCCCGTAGGCCTGGGCCAGGGAAAGGAACTGGGTTACGGGCAGGAGCCCAGCTCGGGAAAGGGAGTAGGCGTCGTTCTGGACCCCCAGCCGGTCGGACGCCGGAAGCTCCAAAGACTTGATGGCGGGGACCAGCCGTTCCCAGTCCTCTGCTTGATAGTTCACCCGGAAGAAGCCGGTCTGCTGGGGGTTGACCTTGAACCAGCGGCCCGCTTCGCCCTTCTGTCTGGTCAAGCCCGGCAGGGGCAACCGTACCTGCCGGCTGTCCATCAGGAGGGAAGCCGGCTCGGGGGCGGCGGCGTGGCTGACTCTGACGGGCACCCGCCATATCTCGGATTCCGGGGACCCCGTCGCGTCGTCCTCCGGCAGGCTGTCGTATACGAAGCGCTCTTGAGAGAGCACCAGCTCCAGGTGGTCCGGCGCCTCTTGGGTCTCCACCCGAAGCACCGGATACCCCATCTGCCTGGTCCAGGAGTCCATGATGGAGGTCACCGGCTGCCCGGAGGCTTCTTCCAACGCCGACCACAGGTCCTTGGTCCGGGCGTTGCCGTACTGGTGGGAGGAGAGGTACCGCTGGAGGCCCCGTTGGAACGTATCCGGACCCAGGAATTGCTCCAGCATCCGGATGACCGACGCCCCTTTGGAGTAGCTGATGGCGTCGAAGAGCTGGCTGACCTCCGCCGGGTTCTTGACCTCCTGCTCGATGGGGTGGGAGTTCTTCAGGCCGTCGAGGCTCAGGGCCCGGTTGGTGTCCATGTTCACGAACTGGGTCCACATCTCCCACTCGGGAAACAGCCAGTCTACCGCCTTGTTTCCCATCCAGGAGGCGAAGCTCTCATTGAGCCATAGGTCGTCCCACCACTCCATCGTGACCAGGTCACCGAACCACATGTGGGCCATTTCGTGAGCTATCACTTCAGCTACCCGCTGCCGGGTCCCGGCTGAAGAGTTGACGGGGTCCACCAGCAGGGCGATCTCCCGGTAGGTGATGGCCCCCCAGTTCTCCATGGCCCCGGCGGCGAAGTCCGGGA
>CAJWBT010000451.1 GCA_913020235.1 uncultured Chloroflexota bacterium | reverse complement strand
ACGCGAGCATCTCTACTCGCGATTGACCCAGAAGATTTGCCAGAAGATTTGACGGAGATTCCGGATACATCAATCGGTCAGGTAGCCTATTTATTGGCCACGGCCAAGGCCAATGTACTGGGATTGCTGGGTGAAACGACCAATATATCGTATTGGTGGACCGCCACATCCGGCCTACCAGTTTTGTAGATGCAAAGGGGTGACAGGGTGGCGGACCTCCGTGTCCTGGTCGTCTCCCTGGATAGTCTGACCCGGGCCGGGCTGGCGGCGGTGTTGGACCAACAGCCAGGCCTGACTGTCGAGGGACAGGTTTCCGGAGACGAAGACGGGCTCCTGTCCGTCGACGTCTATGCCCCCGACGTGATCGTGTGGGACGTTTCCTGGGAAACGGCGTCCGCCATGGACAACCTGGGACTCCTTCCCGAAAACGCGCCGCCCGTGCTTGCATTGGCCGTCACTGAGAATCAAGCAGCCCAGGCCCGTGCCGCCGGCGCCCAAGCAATCCTGAACCGCAACACCTCCGCCGAAGCTATGTCTGCCGCAATAGTGGCCTTGAGCCACGGGCTGCACGTAACCGACCCGGCCTTGGCCGGCGACTCCTCTCCAGCCGCTGCCGGACCCGGTTCGGCCTCGTTGTTGACTCCCAGGGAGCAAGACGTCCTGACGCTTCTGGCCGAGGGATTGCCCAACAAGGGAGTCGCCTCCCGCCTGGGGGTGACCGAGCACACCGTCAAATTCCACGTGAATTCCATCCTGGGCAAGCTCAACGCCCAGAGCCGCACCGAGGCGGTTGCCCTGGCGACCCGGCTAGGACTCCTCCCCCTTTGACCTAGCCATTCTTCCGGGTCCGGCACTAGCCGGATTTGGGATGTCTAACTCCTCTTCCGCTGTTAGTCTGGACCTAAGCGGTGGCATCACCGCCAAATTCAGCCAGCCTTCCGTTGCAATGCCACCGGGTCGGAAGCAGGAGTACAACATGTCCACAGTATTGCCCGATCTCTCAGAAGCCCTAGCCGATGCCGTTTCGGCGGCCGCCGATGGCTTGGTCCGGGTGGAAGGGCGCGAACGATTGCCGGCCACCGGCATCGTCTGGGACGCCGAAGGGCTGATCGTGACAGCCCACCACGTGTTGGAACGGGACGAGAACATCAACGTCGGTTTTCAAGACGGCGAATCCGTGGCGGCGGAACTGCTGGGCCGCGACCCGGCCACCGACCTCGCGCTTCTTCGAACGCCCAAGCGGGGTTCCAGTGTCCCGTCCTGGGCCGAGCCCGAAAGCCTGCGGGTGGGCCACTTGGCCTTGGCGTTGGGGCGGCCTGGGTTGAGCGTCCGGGCCACCCTGGGCATCGTTTCGGTGTTGGGCAGCCCATGGCGCACCCCAGCCGGCGGGCCTGTGGACCGGTATCTTCAGACCGACACAGTGATGTACCCCGGATTCTCTGGTGGTCCGTTGGTGGACGCCCAGGGCCGGTTCGTAGGGCTGAACAGTTCGGCGTTGATGCACGGCGTATCGATCACGGTGCCCGCCCCGACTCTCGGCCGGGTGGTACAGGAACTACGGGACCACGGACGCGTCCGGCGAGCCTACCTCGGTGTGGGCACCCAACCGACGCGCCTCCCGAATGTTGTCGCAGAAGAGTTGGGCCAGGAAACCGGGCTCTTGCTGGTCTCGGTGGAGCAGGGCAGCGCGGCCGAGCAAGGAGGGCTGTTCCTGGGCGACACCCTGGTCTCCCTGGGCGGGACCCCGGTGCGGCACATGGATGATCTGTTAGACGACCTTGACGGCGACCGCATCGGCAAGCCCGTCACGGTTCGCATTCTTCGGGGAGGACAGTTGGTGGAGATCGTCGTCTTTCCGATCTCCCGTCCGTGAGGCAATACCGATGACAACTCTAGTACCTCAACTAAACTTCGATCTCGGTGAAATGGCGGAGCGGGCGCGCAAAAGCCTGGTGCAGGTGATGGCGCGACCCAGCGGTTCGGGCTCGGGTGTGGTATTTGCCGCCGATGGGCTGTTGGTCACCAACGCCCACGTGGTATCGAGGGAAAAAGGCCGTCGGCCGGTGACAGAATTGCAAGTAGCTCTGCCCGGTGGTCCGGCGGTGGCCGCAAGATTGCTCGCTAAGGACGATGGCTTGGACGTGGCGGTATTAAAGATCGAACGACTCGAAGGGAATCTGCCGGAACTACACCCCATCGAATTGGGGGACTCGCGGGCGCTGCGACCCGGCCAGTGGGTGATGGCAATGGGACATCCCTGGGGAGTGGCTGGCGCGGCTGCCGCCGGCATAGTCATCGGCGCCGGCCCGGACCTCCCTGAAGCGCCGGGCACCGGTAGTGATTGGATCGCGGTAGACCTCGCCCTTCGCCCCGGCCATTCAGGCGGACCGCTGGTGGACCACCAAGGCCGCCTGATCGGCATGAGCACCATGATGGCCGGCCTAGGTGT
>CAJWBT010000450.1 GCA_913020235.1 uncultured Chloroflexota bacterium | reverse complement strand
AACGGCGTCGAAGGCGTCGCTGGGAAAGTCCAGAGGCTCTCCCATGACCATCTGGTGAAGCTCGCGGTACAGGTTCTTCTTGCGGGACTCCTCCAGCATCGCCGGCGACAGGTCCATGGCCGTCAGGTCAGTGTACCCCACGTCGGCCAGGCACTGGCCCACCAGGCCGGTCCCGGCGCCGGCGTCCAGAATCCGGGCCCCTTTTGGCACGTGGCGGGTCAGCAACGACGTGGCGGCCTGAGGGCCGTTGTAGGCGAAATCATTCTTGAGATCGGCATCGTATTCCGTGGCCCACTGGTTATACCGGTCCTCCATCTCTTGAAGATTCCGCGCGGTGTGCAACCACTGGATCTTGCCTTCTTCTGGCATCGTTGCCTCCTGTGTGACCGGCCCAACATTCGCCGGAAAACGTCTGGACCGGGATTTCCCAAATCAGTTGATTCCCGCAACCAACTGGTCCCGTGGATGCCGCCGCTAGGGGCCGCTCAAGCTCTTTTCGTACTCGCTGATCGTCGACACGTACTCCCTGGCGCCTTGCATCAGGAAGTTTGTAACCACGGAGGCGCAGAAAAGAAAGCCCCGGCCCCGGTACTGCTTGTACTGGTCCAAGTTGCCCACGATAGTGCCCGCCACTTTGCCTGCCTCGATGACATTTTGGCCTAGCTCCTCGATCACTGAGACTACCTCGGGATGAGAAACCTGGCCGGGATAACCCAATGCCACCGAGAGGTCCATCGGCCCAAAAAAGACGATGTCGATGCCGGGCACCTTGATGATATCGGGGCAATTGGCTATTCCCTCCGGAGTCTCTATTTGAACGCAGACCAGGCTCTCCTCGTTCCACTGCTGGATGAAGTCGGCCGTCGCGATCCGCCCGTAGCCCGCCAGGCGAGGCCCCGCCATGCCGCGTTTGCCGACGGGCGGGTACTTTACCGAGTCCACCACCGCCTGCGCGGCCTCCGCCGTATTGATAAGCGGAATCTGGACGCCCTCACTCCCGGCGTCCAGGTACTTCTGGATGGTTTGCTGGCTGTTTTCGCCGATGCGGGTCAGGGTCGTAAGGGAGTAGAGTTGGGCCGCCCGATATATGTCACCCGCGGTCTCCGTGGTCATCGGGCTGTGCTCGCAGTCCACGATGATGAAGTCCAGTCCAATCACACCCATCATTTCAGCCGCGTTGGGGGACATTTCCTTGAAGAAGGCTCCAAGAGCAGGCTTGCCCTGGCGCAACTTCTCTCTGAGGGCATTTTTGTAGGGCATGGGTCCCCCTTGGATTGCGACTTCGCCAGAACACGCCCGTTCTGGCCGGGGCGAGTCTAGCAGCGAGGCCCTAGCCTGTCAAGCAGAGTCATTCCCTCTCTCTACGAGGCTTTTCCTGCTTCTATCCCAAGGGCCCCGAGGGGATGGCCTCGGAGGCGGACCCCCTGTCCCCTGCCAGGACTCGCCGAAGGATAGCCAGCGCCACCACCACCGTCGCAGCTGCGACGACCAGGCCGCCGAGACCCAGAGCGGCGGGCACGCCCACCGTCTCCCCGAGCGCCCCCATCAAAAGCCCGCCAAGGGCAGTGGCGCCCCAGCTGAACTGGTGAATGCTCATTACTCTGCCCCGGAACTCGTCCGCCGTGAGACTCTGGACCAGGGTGATGCCCATGATGTTGAAGACCACGGAGAAAGCACCGATCAGGCCGATGCTGAGCGCGGCGCCCGGGAACCAGGTGAGCCGCGAGAGCACCAGTATTCCCAGGCCGAAACCGAACCCGGAAATGACAAGAAACCGGGCCGGATGCACTCGGGCGCCCAGAACCGAGACGATCATCGTGGCGGCCAGCCCGCCTATCCCCGCTGCGAGCAACAGCCGGCTGTAGGTGTCGATGTCTCCCGTAAGAATCTTGTCCGCGTACACCGGTAGGAGTGCCTCGAAGGAGTTGCCGAAGACACCGGCTATCACGCCCAGCGCGATGACGCCGGAGATGACAGGGTTCCGGCGCAAGTATCTGCAACCGTCTATCAGGCCCTGCAACACCGTCGCCGGGCGCTTCTCCGGCCGGTGGCCACGGGGGTTCATAAACGCAAGTGTAACGACGGTCAGGACGTAGGCGATCCCTATCAAGAAGAACACACCTTCGAGGCCCCACAGGTCGACCAAGGGCGCCAGGACCGCCGGCCCGACGATCGCGGCTCCGCCAAACACGATCGAGTACAACGCGATGGCGCTGGCCAGGTGGTGCCGGGGGACGATCGTCGGCAGCATCGCCGACCGGGACGGGATGTCGAAAGACAGCAATACCCCAGTGGCCACCGAGATCGCAAACACGTGCCAGGGCTGAATGAGGTTGCTCGCGATGAGGAATCCGGTGAGCAATGCCAGAACCGCGAACATCGCCCTGGTTGCCCTGACCAGCTTCAGGCGATTGACCTGATCCGCCACGACTCCGCCCCACATCGAGAAC